>DASSUY010000119.1:0-15270 GCA_035706525.1 Steroidobacteraceae bacterium | reverse complement strand
AGCGTCAGCGAGGTGTCGAGCAGCCGGAGCGTCGCGTCGAGCTCCCGCAGGCGCAGGTTTGCCTGGTAGAAATCGAGCGCGCCGCCCCCAAGGCGCGCCTCGCCCTGCAGGACCGGCGTCGCGACGCGCCCGGATGCGCTGAAGTCGAGCGCGAGCTCGCCCGCCGCATTGTCGATCGGCTCCACGAGGAGCGGCAGGAGGCTGAGTTGCCGGGTGCTGCCCTTCACGGTGCCGGTGAACGGCAGCTCGCCGAAGTCGAGGCCCGGGACACGCTCCGCCTCGAAATGCGCGGCGAGCTCGAGGTCCGCGGCGTCGCTGACGCGCAGGTCGAGGCGGTGACGGTCCGCGTCGGAGACGAGCGTCACGCGCGTGTCGCCGAATTCCACCGTCCGGTCCGCGCCGCTCGCAGACTGGTAGAGGAGCGAGGCGTCCTTGAGCTCGGCCTGGACGTTCGCGACCCAGGGCGCGCCGGCGCGCCCCGAAGCCTCGGCGTCGAAGGCGATCAGGCCGCGGAAGCGCGGCGCGCCGAGCCGCTTGGGGTCGAGCGCCTCCAGCGGGAAGGCCTCGGTGCGCGCCTTCAGCGACCACTCTCCGCCCGCCTGCCAGCGGCCCTCGAGGCAGATGCGCCGCGTCTCGTAGAAGACGCAGAGCGGCTCCAGCGAGGCGGCTTCGCGGCTCGCCTGGAGGCTCGACGCCTGCTGCAGCCGCCACGGCACGAGGCGGGGGCCGTTCGCGTCGATGCTCTGGAAGTCGAGCGAGTATCGTCCGTCGGCCCAGGATCCCTGGCCGCGCATCGACACCGAGTCCGCGCCGATGCCGACCCGGAAATCCATCGTGTGCGCCGTCGGCGTCCCGCCGAGCGAGAGCCGGGTGTCGCTGACCGGGAATCCCGCGACCGTGATGCCGCTCGAGCGCAGCCGCAGCCAGGAATGCTCGCGCCCCTCGCGGTCCACGTGGCCGTCCACCGAGAGCGCCACCGCGCGGTTCGAGCCGAAGGCGAGGTCGCGGCCGCTGAGGCCGACCGCGATCTCTTCCTCGCCGACGGTGAGGGTCGCGTCGAGGCGCCCGCCGGCCTCCGGCGAGAGCACGGACAGGTCGTCTGCCACGATGCGGGCGTCGAGCGTCGCACCCTTGCCGATCGCGCCGTCCGCCTCCAGCCGCGCGGGGCCGAGCGAGAGCGCGACGCGCCGGAACTCCGTGCGGCCGGGGCTGCGCGCCACCTGGCCGCCGCCGCTCGCCGGGAGTCCGCGGAGCGTCCCCGTGAGGCGCGCGAGGCTCGCGGACCAGGGGCCCTCGGGCTCGAACCCGCTGCCCGAACCCGCGAAATCGAAGCTGAGCTTGCCGGGAGCCGCGGCATGCAGCGCGGACGGGTCGACGCCGGCGGCGTGGCCCGACGCGGTCCAGCGCTTCCCGGCATCGCGCGAGAGGGAACCCCTGGCCGTCACGCGCCCGCCGAGCGTGCGCCAGGCGGAGTCGCGGACTTCGATGGCATCGACCCCGAAGCGGCCGGCGGCCTCGCCGGAAAAACGCGGCGCGCGCGGAACGTCGAAGTCGCCCGAGACCTGCCACTCGAATTCCTTCCAGCCGCGCGCGGCCAGCTTTCCCTGCGGCGAGGCGACCAGCGTGTCGCCGGTGAGCGGCCAGCGGAATGCGACCCAGTCCGCGGTCACGTCGTAAGCCGGTGCATCTCCGGCCCGCAGCGTTCCCCGCGCGGTGACGCGCGAGCCCGGCCCGGGCTGGAGCTGCAGGGACTCGATCGTGACGACGCCTGCCGCGAATGCGGCGCGCGCGGCGACCGGCACGCCGGCTTCGGGAAGCCCACGGCCGCCGACCCGGCCTTCGACCCGATAGTGGGCGCGGTCGCCCGAGACCTCGAAGCGGCCGTCCAGCGGGCCGAACGGCGGGTCCGCGACCCACTGCGCCAGGTCGAGCGAGGCGAGATCCACCTCGCCCGCGAACCGCAGCTGCGGCCCGACCTCCGTCAGCTCGATCTTCGCGCGCCCGGCGCCCGGCGCGCCGACCTGCGCGTCCGCCAGCAGGCGATCGAGGTCGCCGGCCGCATGCACGATGCCCGCGAGCTTTCCCTCGGCCACCGACCAGGCCGCCGTGACGTCGAGCGCGAGCGGAGCGCGCGCGAACAGGGTCCCGCTCGCGCCGGCGACGGCCCAGCCCGTGGACTTGAGGTGCACGCCGTCGAAGGCGAGGCGCGACTTCGAGATGCGCGCGGAGCCGCGGATGCCGGAGAAGGGGACTTCCTCGCCGGAGGGCGAGACGAGGAGCAGGCGGTCGACGCGGGCGTCGTCCACGGCGACCTCGAGCCAGCCCGGCATGAACGCGGGCGGCTTCGCGGGGCCGCGCGCTTCGCGGAGCTCGATGCGCGCGTCGGCGACCACGACGTCCTCGGCCGAGATGCGCCCGGCGAACAGCTCGCTCGGTTCGTAGTCCGCGGAGAGCCCCGCGATGCGGATCGTCGCGCGCGCGTGCTCGATCTCGACCGAGCCGATGGCGAGCGGCCCGATCAGCCGCCCGCGCGCGTCCTCGACCCGGATCCGCACCGGCCCCAGGGAATGGACCATCGAGACGGCGCGGCGAAGGCCGGCCTCCGTCGTCACGAGCCAGGTGAACGCGGCGAGGAAAAGCACGATGAATGCCGCGGTCCCCGCGAGCAGCCACTTCACCCACCTGCGCGCCGGCCAGGCCATCTCAGAACTCCGGCGTGAAGTTGATGTGGAAGCGCGGGCTGCGGTCCGGCTCGGAGATCGACTGCGCGACGTCGATGCCGATGCTGAGGAACGGCAGCCGGTAGCGGACGCCGACGCCGGCCGAGTACTCGAGCGGGTCGCCGAACTTGTTGAAGGCGTTGCCGGCGTCCACGAACACGGCGGCGACGAAGTTCCTCGGCAGGTCCCGCTGCAGCTCGACGCTCGCCGTGAGCAGGTGCCGGCCGCCGACCTTGTTGCCCTCCGCGTCGACCGGCGACAGCTCCTCGTAGGCGTAGCCGCGCACGCTGTTGTCGCCGCCCGCGAAGAAGCGGTACTGGGCGGGCAGCTCCTCGAATTCGCCCACGGCGCTCGTGCCGATCTCGCCGCGCACCCGCACGCGCCACTTGTCGGCGATCCGGAACGTGCGGTCGTCGCGCAGGTCGAGCCGCATGAAATCCGTGTCGGAGCCGATCTGCTTGGTCGAGGCGAGCAGCTCCGCCTGGAAGCCGCGGGGGACGGCGTTCACGCCGAGGAAATCCGGGGGCAGCCGCGCGAACGTGATGCCGGGAACCAGCAGGAAGCTCTGGCTCTCGCTCACGAGCGGTGAGCCGCCGGAAGACGTCGTGACCTTGTCGACGGTGCGGTCGAGCGCGACCGACAGCACGCGCTGCCAGTTGCCGCGAACCTGCGTCAGGGCGACGCTGAACGTGCCGCCGCGGGTCTCGACGTCGCCGCGCTGCTCCTCGTAGAGGCGGATGCTGTGCGAGAGCTTCTCGAGGGCGGGGTCCTTCCAGGGAATGATGTAGTTGAGCCCCAGCGAGTTGTCGATCTCCGAGGCGCGGATCTGCGCGCGCAGGCGATGGCCCCGGTCGTTGAAGCGCCGGTCCTCCCAGCCGATCGTGCCGCGTGGGCCCGTGTCGGTGCCGTAGCCGGCCGCGATCGTGTAGATCTGGCGGCGGTTCGGCTCCGACGTGACGCGGACGGGGACGGTGCGGGCCGCGCGGTCGCGCTGGCCCGGGCGCACCTCGACCAGCGAGAAGTACTGCGAATCGTCCAGCGCGAACTGCGTGCGGAGCAGCGCCTGCGCGTCGTACCAGTCGCCCTCCTCGTAGCGCAGGTAGCGGCGCACGAGGCCCTCGCGGATCACCCCCTGCTCGATCGTCGTCGCGCCGAAGCGGTAGCGCTCGCCGGTCTCGAGCGCGATCTTCGCCCGGGCGCTGTGCGTCGCGGGGTCGACGATGAGCCGCGCCTCCGTGAACGCGGCGTCGAGGTAGCCGTTGCCGAGCGCGGCGCGCAGGAGCTCGCCCTTCAGCTGCTCGTAGGCGGGGTGCGAGAGCCGCTCGCCGGTCTTCAGCGCCGCGCGGGCGAGGGCGCCCCGGATGAACGGCTCCTCGCGGCCCGGGCCCGTGACCTCGACCTGCTGCTCGACGAGCATCACGGGCTTGCCGGGCTCGACCTTCACCGTGACCTTCCAGCCCTCGCCGGCAGGCTTGAAGTCGGTCGTGACCTTCGGCTCGTAGAAGCCGTAGGGCCGCAGCGCCGTCGCGGCCTCGCCGGGCGCGCGCTGCACGAGCCGCCCGACCATCTCGTCGTCGAGGTCCGGCGCCGCCGCCATCCTCTGCAGGCTCGAGAGCGCGCGCACGTTGTCGAGGAGCGCGCCCTCGACGCCCTCGAAGCTCACCTCGATGCGGGTCTTCTCGTCCTTGCCGATGAACGGCAGCGCGGCCCGCGCCGGGGACGCGGCGAGGAACGCCAGGCAGAGGGCGGCGGAAAGGAGGCGCGGCATGGCCCGCCTCAGGTCGGCTGCCGGCGTCGGCGCAGCGCCCAGGCGATGAATGCGGCGACCGCGGCGAGCGCGAGGATCGGCAGCACGATCGCGAGTGCGGCGAAGAGGACCGAGCCGCCGAGCTCGGCCGTCGAGTACACGGGATTGCCGAGGCCGCCCGACGCCGCGCCGGTCTTGGCGCGGCCCACCGCGTTCAGCGCGTGGCCGGCAGTCGCGACGGCGCCGCCGCCCGCGATCGCCGTCAGCCAGCGCAGCCAGTCCGGGAGGCCGACGATGACGCCGGCCGCCGCGACGATGCCGGCGCCGACCGCGACCGGGGCGCCGATCAGGTCGAGCGCGTGGTCGACGCCGGGCACGTAGTACGCGGCGATCTCGATGGTCGTCGCAATGCCGAGTGCGGCGAGCACGAGCGGCTCGCCCAGCCAGTCGAAGCCCCGCGCCGGCTCCAGCCAGCCGAAATGGATCGCGAGGCCCGCGGCCAGGAGCGGCACGAAGGCCCGGAAGCCCGCCGCCGCGGCGAGGCTGAGGCCGGCCGCCACGGAGAGGGCGATGCTCAGGGGTTCAGCCATTCGTGGATCAGCCGGTAGGCGATCGACTGGCGGAACGGCAGCATCGAGCCGCCGCGGAGCTCGTCGCGATGGAACCAGCGCGCATCCTCGAGCTCGGCGTCGCCGAGCCGGATCTCGGTCGTCAGGGCCTCGGCGCGGAAGCCGAGCATCAGCGAGCGCGGGAAGGGCCAGGGCTGCGACGACTGGTAGGACATCGCGCCCGTCTCGATGCCCGTCTCCTCGAGCACTTCGCGGCGCACGGCATCCTCGAGGCTCTCGCCCGGCTCGACGAAGCCGGCGATGGTGGAATACCGGCCGGGCGTCCATCCCGGCTGGCGGCCGAGCAGCGCGCGATCGCCGTCGGTCACGAGCACGATCACCGCGGGATCGACGCGCGGGAAGAACTCGGTGGCGCAGCCCTCGCGCTCGCAGACCATCACCCGCCCATTGTTCCGTGGCGCCGTGCTCGCGCCGCAGCTGCCGCAGAAGCGGTGCCGGTGCCGGAAGGAAATCATCGCGCGCGCGTAGGCGACGAGGCCCGCTTCGTCGTGCGGCAGCAGCGAGGCCGCGAGGCGCAGGTCCGCGAACTCGACGCCGCCCTCGAGGTCGGGCGGGCTCGGGGATTCGATCTCCGTCGTGAAGACGGCCAGGCCGCGGTACTCGCCGAGCAGCACCAACCGGTCCGGCTCGATGCCCGCGAACGGCCCGCGATCGAGCGGCAGCAGGGTCGCGGAGGGGGAGGGCAGCCGCACCACGGGGCAGCGCGACTTCCACACCGGGATCAGGCGCGCGGAGGCTTCCTCGATCGCGCGCAGGGCAGCGTCGGTGCCCGCGTTCGCGAACTTGAGGCGGTCGACATGCGGCCCTGCGAAGACGTTCGGGCGCATTCCACGGGTTTCCTGGCCATCGACGCGTTCATTCTAGCAGTCGCCTACCGCGAGCCCGGGCCGCGCCGGGGGCCGGCTGGCGGCGCAGAATTCGCAGGCATCCGGCCGTTCCGCGTAGCGCATGACGACGAGCAGGCTCCCGCAGCCCCCGCAGTCCTCGAGGCAGATTTCGTTCTGCTTCTCGAGCGCCCGCAGCAGGTGGCAGGCGTGCTCGAAGCTGATCTGGGGCTGCTCGTGCAGGCTCAGGAAGGTTTCGTAGGCTTCGCAGAAGCGCTCGCCCCAGCGCAGGCTTTCCACGGCGCCCGGCGTCGGCGTTCCGTCCCTCCGCAAGAGCCCCAGCATGCACAGGAGCGTTGCGAGCCCGGCGGCCTCGCGGCGGATGGCGGCGTTGCGCATGAAGAAGGCGCTCTGGCGCGGGCTCTTGCCGCGGTGCCGCCGCACGCCCCGGCGGCTGCCTTCGGCGACGTAGGAGCGGTAGAGCTTCCGGATCCGGTCGTCAGTGAGGCCGGTCCAGCTCCGGATCGTGCGCGTGCGCGCCTCGTGGCGGATGAGGCGGAGCGCCAGGTCGAGGCGGAGGCGGTCGCGGGTGTAGCGGTCGTCCGTAATGCGCATGGAAGCTGCCTTGACGGTATGCCTGATGCACTGGTAGTTTTGCACCAGTGATATTAAGCCGGTCCCAGAACCGGCGAAACAAGAAATGGCGTGTCTACGGGGAGAAATGCCATGCACCGACAGCAGCCGCTCGCGCTCGCGCCCCCCGCGGGCGATGCCGACTGGGCCGAACGCAGCCTGATCGACGGCCCGGCCCGCCGCGCGGTCGGCTCGGTCAACCTCGCCTTCCTGGACCTTGCCGCGGAGCTCGCCGAGGAGGGGCGCCTCAGGCTGATCGCGGGGCTCCCGCCGCGCGCGATCGATTCGCTCATCGACCCGGAAGCGGCGCCGCGGCTCTGCGAGCGGCTGCCCTACACGCTCTTCGACATGCGCTTCGGCGACGGCGCCTTCTGGGCCGCGGAAGTCGCGGCCGCGGGCGGCGTGCAGGACGCCGCCGGCGGCGCGGGGCAGGACGAGCGGCTCGTCGGCTTCGCCCGCTCGGCGATCATGGTGCTCTGGCACTTCGCCCAGACGCGCTCCGCCTGCGCCCGGCTGGCCTTCGGCGCGGCGCCCGCGACGATCGCGGCGCTGGCCGCCATGCCCGCCGCCGCGGCCGAGCGGCTCGCGCGCCGGGTCGCGGGCACGCTGACGGCGCGCTTCGGCTCTCGCGCGCGCTTCTGGCTGCAGTTCGAGGGCTGCGCCACGCAGCCGGACGACGCGTCGGTGGTCGCGCTCAGGCGCCTCGGGATGCAGATCCAGGGCGCGGAGAGCGCGCGAGGGCAGTCGCTGCAGCGCAGGCATCGCCGATCGGCCGCGTGAGATAATCGGCGCCGCATGCAGGCGCTCTCCATCCGCGGCCTCACCAAGTCCTATTCCAACGGCGTGCAGGCGCTGCGCGGGATCGACCTCGACGTGGCCGAGGGCGATTTCTTCGCGCTGCTCGGTCCGAACGGCGCCGGCAAGACGACGACGATCGGCATCGTCACCTCGCTCGTCACGAAGTCGGGCGGCACGGTCAAGGTCTTCGGCCACGACATCGACCGCGCGCACGACCGGGCCAAGACCTTCATCGGCCTGGTCCCGCAGGAGATCAACTTCAACCAGTTCGAGAAGGTGTTCACGGTCGTCGTGAACCAGGCCGGGTTCTACGGCATCCCGCGCCGGCAGGCCGTCGATCGCGCGGAGAAGTACCTCCGGCAGCTGCAGCTCTGGGACAAGCGCGACCACGTCGCGCGCTCGCTGTCGGGCGGCATGAAGCGGCGCCTCATGATCGCGCGCGCGCTGGTCCACGAGCCGCGGCTCCTGATCCTCGACGAGCCGACCGCCGGCGTCGACATCGAGATCCGGCGCAGCATGTGGTCGTTCCTGCGCGGCATCAACGCCGAGGGCACGACGATCATCCTGACGACCCACTACCTCGAGGAGGCCGAGACGCTCTGCCGCCACATCGCGATCATCGACGGCGGGCGCATCATCGAGAACGACACCATGGCGGGCGTGATCCGCAAGCTCAGCCAGGAGACCTTCGTGCTGAACTTCCGGTGCCCGGCGGCGACCGTGCCGCAGCTCGCCGGCTACGGGGCCCGCCTCGTCGACGACCACACGATCGAGGTGGACGTCCGCCGGGAGCAGGGGCTGAACGGGATCTTCGCGAGCCTCTCGCAGCAGGGCGTCGAGGTCGTCAGCATGCGCAACAAGGTGAACCGGCTCGAGGAGCTGTTCATGCGGCTCGTGGAGCGCAAGGACGGCGCGGGCGGGGCGGCGCCGTGACGCCCGAGGGCGAGTCGCTCGGCCGGATCCGCCTCGTCGGCTTCGAGGCGATCGTGCGCCGCGAGTTCGGCCGCATCATCCGCATCTGGGGGCAGACGCTCCTGCCGTCGGCCGTGACCTCGGCGCTCTACTTCGTGATCTTCGGGAGCCTCATCGGCCGGCGCATCGGCCTGATGGACGGCTTCAGCTACATGCAGTACATCGCGCCCGGCCTCATCATGATGGCCGTGATCACGAACTCCTACGGCAACGTCGTCTCGAGCTTCTTCGGCGCGAAGTTCGGCAAGCACATCGAGGAGCTCCTGGTCGCGCCGCTGCCGAACTGGCTGATCGTGCTCGGCTACGTGGCCGGCGGGCTCGTGCGCGGGCTCCTGGTCGGCGCCGTCGTGACCGTCGTGACGCTCTTCTTCACGCACGTGCCGGTCGCCCATCCGCTGCTGGTCGCGGGCTCGGTGTTCCTCACGTCCGTCGTCTTCTCGCTGGGCGGGTTCTTCAACGCGATCTTCGCGAAGAACTTCGACCAGATCTCCTGGTTCCCGACCTACGTCCTGACGCCGCTCACCTACCTCGGCGGCGTGTTCTACTCGGTCTCCCTCCTGCCGCCCTGGGCGGAGAAGCTCTCGTACGCCAACCCGATCCTCTACATGGTGAGCGCGTTCCGCCACGGCTTCCTCGGCACCAGCGACGTGGACCCGCGCCTCGCGTTCGTGATCATGGGCGCGTTCGCCCTCGTCATGTACGCGATCGTGGTCGCGCTCATGAACCGCGGCACGGGCATCCGGGAATAGCGCCGTGTGCGGCCGCTACGCGTTCCATTCGCCGGCCGAGGCCGTGCGCCGCATCTTCGGCGTCGAGGACGTGCCCGCGCTCGAGCCGCGCTACAACATCGCGCCGACGCAGGACGTCCCGGCGATCCGCGCAGGCCAGGAGGGCGCGCGCGCCTTCGCGATGCTGCGCTGGGGGCTCGTGCCGAAGTGGGCCAAGGACCGCGCGATCGGCAACCGGATGATCAATGCGCGCGCGGAGTCGGTCGCGGAGAAGCCGGCGTTCCGCGACGCGTTCCGCCGCAGGCGCTGCCTGGTCCTCGCCGACGGCTGGTATGAATGGCAGCCCGCGCCGGGCGGAAAGCAGCCCTGGTACCTCAGGCCGAAGGAGGCGGGTCCCTTCGCGTTCGCGGGCCTCTGGGAGAAGTGGACGGACCCCGCGACCGGCGAGCCGCTCGAATCCTGCACGATCGTCACGACCGAGGCGCCCGAGGCGATCCGCAGGATCCACGACCGCATGCCGGCCGTCGTCGGGGAGGAGAACCGGGACCGCTGGCTCGACACCGCGTACTCGGACACGCAGCGCCTCGCGGAGATCCTCGTGCCGGCGCCGGGCGCCGCGTTCGAGGCCTGGCCGGTCGGCCGGGCCGTCAACGCCCCGGGCAACCAGGGGCCGTCGCTGATCGAGCGCGTCGACCCGGCTACTTCTTAGCCCACTCGCCCGACTTCGACTTGTGGTACCAGCCGGGGCGGGCGTTGGCGACCCAGCGCTCCGCGAAGGTCTTGCGGATGTCCGCTTCCCATTCGGCGTGGCCGTTCGCGGTCGCGATCTCGCGGTAGAGGGAGTTGCGGTCGGCGTTCTCGTCGGCGACGAGCTTGCGCAGGCGATTGCGGTCGGCGAGCGGGACGGCGTTCGCGTCGCGGATCTCGACGAGCCCGTCCGAAGTCAGCCCGATCGCGCCGGAGTTGAAGAAGGGATCGAGGTCGCCCGCGCGCGCCTTCATCGACGCGGTGAGCGCGCGGATCGCCGGGCTCGAGATGTCGAGGTCGGCCTGCGCCTCCGCGCGCGGCACGACGAGGTCGAGCGCGCCGCCGAGCGAGGCGAGGAGCACGTCGCCGGGGCGGCCGGGGAGGGCGGCGCCCTGGGTGTTGCCGCCCTGCGGCTTCGGGCCCTTCTCGGGACCCCAGATGTCCTCGATGATGCGGTCCGCCGCCTTCTCCGCGGCCGCGGCCGGGAAGTAGACGTTGATCGTCACGCAGGCGGCGAGCGTCAGGCAGAAGGCCGCGAGTCCGGCGGTGATCCATTTCATGGGTGTCATTGTGGGCTCCGGGGCTGAACGGCTCCTGAACGGATTCTAGCCAAGAATCGCGCTACTCGACGACGATTTCCGAGGCCATGATCGCCCCGAGCTGGCGCACCAGCGTGGTCCAGGCGACGCGGGTCTGGCTGCCGATCACGTCGATCCGCGGAAGTCCCGCGCCCTTCACGATGTAGTAGCCCCCATTCGCCGGCAGCACGCCGCCCATCACGCAGACGTCGTTCGCGAGGCGGCAGCTGAGGCCCACGCGGTCGTAGCGGAAGTCGTCGAAGAAGCGCAGGAACCCGCCCTGCAGCGCGGCCGCGACGCCGCCGCCGCTGCCGCCGCCGATCGAGGACAGGTTCGTGACCGCGCGCTGGCTGATGCGGTGGCGCGAGCGGTCGCCGGGGGGCGTGAAGAGCGCCGCGTCGAAGGCCTCCGGCATCCACCCGAAGGTCTCGAGGTCCGAGATGTAGCCCGAGAGCCGGCCGGTGATCGTGCCGAACTCGAAGGTGCGCGTGACGAGCTCGAGGTCGAGGTTGTCGAGGCCGACGTTCGCGAAGAGGCGCGGGAACTTGCCGAGCGGGTCCTGCAGGCGGAGGTTGCGCACGGCGATGCGCCCGTCGAAAACGCGCGCCTCCAGCGCGCCGTCGAGCGTCACGACGCCCTGGCGAAGCTGAAGGCCCGGGATCTCGCCTTCGAGCGTGCCCTGGAACTCGGGCCAGCCGAAGGCGCGCGAGAGGAGCGAAACGCTGATCGGCTCGAGCGTCGCGTCGAAGCGCACGTACATCTCCGGGGTGCCCGCGTGGCGGACGCGCAGCGTCTCGATCGCGAGCCCGCCGTCGAACACCGGGAGCTTCACGCGCTCCAGCAGCCGGAAGTGCCGGCCCGTCGTCGTGAAGGGCACAGAAGCGGCGCCGAGCTCGAGCCCCCAGAGCCGCCCCGACCGCCAGGCGAGCCGCGACTCGAACTGGCCGTCGTCGATCTTCCCGGCGAGGGCGCTGCGGCTCGCGTCGTCGAACCAGTTGAAGCGCCCCTCGAGTCCCTGGAGCGAAACCGCCGAGCTCGGGCTGTCGAAGCCGACGTCGTGGAACACGAGCGCCGCGCGGGTCGGCAGCCCCGCGTCGATGTCCACCTCGCCCCGGATCACGCCGCCGCCGCCGACGTCCTTGAAGGACGTGGCGACGAGGAAGGGCTGCGCATAGGCGGGCAGCGCATTCGAAAGCTGGAGGGCATCGATCCGGATGCGCCCTTCCGTCAGCAGCGTGTCCCCGGCGAAATCGAGCGTCGCGCTGCCGCCCGCCTTCACGACGTCGGCATGGTCGAGCGAGAAAGAAGTTGCCGCGTAGCGGGCGGTTTCGGTGTCGAGGACGCCGTCGAAGTCGAGGACGGCGCCGTGCGCCCCGAAGTCGAGGAACACGGGATCCGCGTAGGCCTGGCCGGCGGAGAGCGAGATCCTCCCGCGCGCGGGCATTCGGCTCGAGGCGTCGGCCGTCGCGTCGACCACGACCTGGCCCGCGATCCTCTCGCCGGCGAGCAGCCCTTCGGCGTCGCTGAAATCGAGGGACTCGACGTCGAGGTCCGCATGCGCCTGCCGGAGCAGGTCGCCGGATCCCGCGGCGCGGAACTCGCCCGCCGCGCGGCCGGCCACGGCAAAGCCATCCGGCAGGGCGAAGAACGGCTTCGCGACTTCCGCGACGGCCGCGAGGTCGAGGCCGGAAAGCGCCGCGCCCGCGCGCCAGCCTGCGCCCGCGGCCTCGACGTCGAGTCGCCCGCGGCCGCCCGCGACTGCGAAATCGGCGAACGAGAGGCGGAGCGCTCCGTCGGGCGAGCGCGTCGCCCGGAATGCCGTGTCCTGCACGCCGAGGGCGCCGAGGCTGCCCGCCAGCCGGCCGCGATCGCAGCGGAGCTCGTCGCCGGCGATGCGAAGCTCCGGGCAGTCGAGTGCGAACTGCGACAACGGGCCCGTCGCCGCGAGGCCGCGGACGCGCGCGGCGCGAAGCCGGACGTCGCCCGAGGCCGCGCCGGTCGGCGCGACGGAGAGCTCGAGCCCCTCCACCGAGAGTCCGGCGAACTCGAGCTGCCCGAGCTCTACCTCCACCTTGCCGGCGGCGAGCGCCCCGGGCGCCGCGACGAGGAGCGCCGAGGCGGCGAGCCCCATGAAAATCGCCTTCATAACCGGACAAGTATCGGCCAACGCGCCCGCGATCCTGCAACCTTTTTCGCCCGTGGCGCATCATGTCGCCCATGAACGGGAATCCACTTCTTGCGCTTGCGCTGCTCGCCCTGCCTGCCGCCGCAGGGGCCGTCGACCTCGACGCCCTGATCGCAAAGAACACCGCGGCACGCGGCGGGGAAGCGGCGATGGCCTCCGTCGCGGCCTACGAGAGCGACATCCGCATCAACCCGCCGATCGAAGCCGCGCGCTTTTCCCCGCCCTGACCGGGTCCTCGAGGTCGCGGCCGAGCCTCGCGAGGAGGGAAGCGGCGTTCGCCGCGTAACTGCCGATCCAGCGGTCGTGGATCTCCTGGATGGGCCGCACGTTCAGCACGTTCCAGCGCTGGCGGCCCTCCATCCTCGCTACGACGAGGTCCGCGCGGCGGGGACGACGCTCGTGAAGATCGCCGAGTCGGGGTGGCGCGACACGCCGAAGGGTCTCGACGGTTCCTACCAGAACTGCAGCGGCTGGATGCAGATGCTCTGCTGCCTGAAGGCCTGGGCGGAGCACCGCATCAACCTCCGGCAGGGATTCTTCTAGGCAAATCAGCCGCTTCCCGGATTTCCGGCGCCCTGTCGATCCGGGCGGCGCCGGATCGACTATTGGATGTCATGAATCCAGCCTATATGGTCATCGCTGCGCTCACGGCCGTCCGGCCCGCGCGAGGCGTGGCTTCACCGGAGGAGCCGATGCAGTACCTTTGCCTGATCTACGACGACGAGAAGGCCTGGGAGAAGATGCCCCCGTCCGAGGCCGGGAAGATCTTCGGCGAGTTCCACGAGTTCACCGAATCCATCCGCAAGAGCGGGCACTACCTCGGCGGCAATGCGCTGCAGCCGACGCACACCGCGACGACCGTGCGCGTCCGGCAGGGCAAGGTGGCGACGACCGACGGGCCCTTCGCCGAGACGAAGGAGCAGCTCGGCGGCTATTACCTCGTCGAGGCGCGCGACCTCAACGAGGCCATCCAGGTCGCCTCGCGCATCCCGGGCGCGCGCTTCGGCTGCGTGGAAGTCCGCCCCGTGCTGGAGATGGCGCCATGAGGTTCGTCTGCCTCGGCTGCCTCGACAAGGAAACCTGGTCGAAGCTCAGCCCCGCGGAGCAGGAGGCGATGGTCAAGGCCTGCACGGATTTCGACGAGGAGCTGTACGCGAAAGGCCGGTTCGCGGACGGCTTCGCGCTGCAGGACTCGGGCGTCGCGAAGACGCTGCGCTGGAAGGACGGCCGGGCGGCGGCGGTCGACGGCCCGTTCGCCGAGACGAAGGAGATGCTCGGCGGTATCCTGATCCTCGAGGCGAAGGACCTCGCGGAAGCGGTCGCCATCATGAGCCGGCACCCGGCCATCCGCATCGGGCCGTTCGAGATCCGGCCCGCCGACGAGTCGTTCATGGCGCAGCACCCGGTCATGCAGAAGCTGAAGGAGAGGAAGCGATGAGCTACGTGGACGGATACGTGATCCCGATCCCCCGCCGGAAACTCGGGGAGTACCGCCGCATGGCTAACGCGGCAGGCAAGGTCTGGATGAAGCACGGGGCGCTCCAGTACTTCGAGTGCGTCGCGGACGACGTGAAGCCCGGCAAGTGGACCTCGTTCCCGCGCGCGGTGAAGCTCAAGCGCGGCGAGGTCGTCGTCTTCTCGTTCATCGTCTACCGCTCCCGCGGCCAGCGCGACAGGGTCAACGCGAAGGTCATGAAGCAGTTCATGAACGACCCCAAGTGGAAGAAGTACATGGACCCGAAGAACATGCCGTTCGACGGCAAGCGCATGTTCTGGGGCGGGTTCAAGCCCATCGTCGAGTACTGACCTGAAGGACGTCATCGACGCGGTCTACCGGGAGGAATCCCGGCGCGTGCTCGCGACCCTGATCCGCCTGCTCGGCGACTTCGACCGCGCCGAGGAGGCGATGCACGAGGCGTTCGCGGCCGCGGTCGAGCAATGGCCGCGCGACGGCGTGCCGCAGAACCCGCGCGCCTGGCTCGTCTCGGCGGGGCGCTTCAAGGGCATCGACGCCATCCGCCGCCAGTCGCGGACCGACGGGGACTTCGAGGCGGCGGCCGGCACGACCCCCGCGCCGGACGCCGATCCCGCGCTCGCCGCCGAGGACCCGGTCGACGACGACCGCCTGCGGCTCATCTTCACCTGCTGCCACCCGGCGCTCGCGCAGGACGCCCAGGTCGCGATGACGCTGCGCGAGGTCTGCGGCCTCACGACCGAGGAGATCGCGAACGCCTTCCTCGTGCCGGCGCCGACCCTCGCCCAGCGCATCGTGCGCGCGAAGACGAAGATCCGGGACGCGCGCATTCCCTACGAGGTCCCGGGCGCGGCGGAGCTCCCGGCGCGCCTCGAGGCGGTGCTGCGCGTCGTGTACCTCGTCTTCAACGAGGGCTACGCCGCGTCGACCGGCGAGGCGCTGACCCGCGCCGACCTCTGCGCCGAGGCGATCCGCCTCGCGCGCCTGCTCGCGGCGCTGCAGCCGGAGCCGGAAACCGAGGGCCTGCTCGCGCTCATGTTGCTGCAGGACTCGCGGCGCGCGGCGCGGGCGACGGCCGAGGGGGACGTCATCCTGCTCGAGGACCAGGACCGCGCCCGCTGGAACCACGCGCAGGTGGAGGAGGGGCTCGCGCTGGTGCGGCGCTCGCTCGCCTCCGGGCGCGTCGGCCCGTACGCGCTGCAGGCGGCGATAGCCGCCGAGCATGCGCGCGCGAA
>DASSUY010000118.1:0-3128 GCA_035706525.1 Steroidobacteraceae bacterium | reverse complement strand
CGCACGCGATCGGCGCCGAGCCGATCGTGATCGGCGCGGGCGCGGGCGCCGGCCGGCGCATCGCGCTGCCCGCGGGCGCCCCCGGCATCTCGCGCGAGCATTGCAGCATCGTCGCGGACGGCGGGCGCGCGCTCGTGCGGGACCACAGCCGCCACGGGACCTTCCTGAACGGCGAGCGGATCGCAGGCGAGGCCGAGCTCGGCGCGGGCGACCGCCTGCGCATCGGCACGCCGGGCGTCGTGTTGGAGCTGGTGGCGGCGGGCTGACATGGCGCGCAGGAAGACCGAAACCTTCAGCATGTCCTTCCTGGACGTGATCTCCTGCGGCTTCGGCGCGGTCGTCCTCTTCTACACCATCATGGCCTCGCAGGCGGGCATGACCCGCACCAACGAGCGGCTCAACCTGCAGGCGAACGCCGACCGGCTCGCGCAGGAGGTGATCGACGGGCGCCGCCACCTCGCGGAGCTGCGCGCGGCCCTCGAGTCCACCGAGGACAAGACGACCGCGGCGCGCGGCATGTCGCTCGAGCTGCTCGACCGGCTGAAGCTCACGCAGGAGGAGCTCGCGAAGTACGAGAACGACTCGCTCGCGCAGCGCGCGAGCCTCGAGCGGCTGAAGGCGGACCTGAAGCAGCTCGAGGAGGGCACGCGCCGGCTGAAGGAGCAGGCGCCGCCGGCCGCGGGCGAGCCGATTCGCGTCGTGGAGGACGCGCAGCAGCTCGTGACGCTCTCGGTCACCGGGCAGCGCGTGCTCGTTCTGGTCGACGCCTCGGCCAGCATGCTGGACGAGACGCTCGTCAACGTCATTCGACTGCGCAACATGCCGCCGGAGCGGCGCATCGCCTCGGCGAAGTGGCAGCAGGCCGTGAACATCGTCGAGTGGGTGACGGCGCGCCTGAAGCCCGGCACGCAGTTCCAGATCTACGCCTTCGACACGGCCCCGCGCCCGGTCGTCGAGGGAACCGACGGCCGCTGGCTGTCGGCGCGGGAAGCGGGGCAGGTGGAGCAGGCGATCGCGGCGCTCCGGCGCACGGCGCCCAAGGGCGGCTCGAGCCTCGCGAACGCCTTCGCCGTCCTCAAGCAGATGAACCCCGCGCCGGACAACGTCGTGCTGGTCACGGACGGGCTGCCCACCCAGGGCGAGAAGCCGCCGCTCGTGCGCACGCTCGTCAGCATGGAGCAGCGCGAGGACCTCATGCAGGACGCGGTCAAGCTGCTGCCGCCCTCGCCGCCGCAGTTCAACATCGTGCTGCTGCCGATGGAGGGCGACCCGGCGGCGCCGATCTACTTCTGGCGCCTCGCGCGCGCGACCGGCGGGAGCTTCCTGAACCCCGCGAAGGACTGGCCATGAGGCGACCGCGTCGCGAGGCCGAGGCCTTCAGCATGTCGTTCCTGGACTGCATCTGCTGCGGCTTCGGGGCCGTCATCCTGCTGCTCGTCGTCACCGAGTACGGCGACCCGGTGCCGCTCGCCGCCACGAAGGAGGACCTGCAGAAGCAGGTCGCGCTCAGCGAGCAGCAGCTGTTCGAGATCCGCGGCAACTCGATCGTCCTCCAGCGCGAACTCGCCAAGCGCATCGAGGCGATGAAGCAGGAGCAGGAGAAGCTCGCGCGGCTGCGCGGCGACCTCACGAAGATCGAGGGCCAGTACAAGGCCAGCGCGAACGAGGAGGACGCGATGAAGAAGCTCGCGGAGACCCTCGCGGCGACGCGCGCGGCCATGATCGAGGAGACGCGCCGGCTGCAGGGCGAGGGCCGCCGCCAGGTCTACGACCAGCCGGTCGCGGGCGTGCCGATCGACAGCGAGTACGTCATCTTCATCGTCGACACCTCGGGCTCGATGCAGTCGCAGAACTGGCGCTACGCCGAGGAGAAGCTCGCCGAGGTGCTGAACATCTACCCGAAGCTCAAGGGCATCCAGGTCATGGACGACGAGGGCGGGTACATGTTCAGCGAGTACCGGGGCAAGTGGATCCCCGACTCGCCGGCGCGGCGCAAGGCGATCCTCGAGCGCTTCCGCCACTGGCAGGCGTTCTCGAACTCGAGCCCCTCGGAGGGCATCATCGCCGCGGTCCGCACCTTCTGGACCAAGGACCACTCGATCAGCATCTACGTCTTCGGCGACGAGTTCACCGGGCCGTCGATCCAGGACGTCGTCGACACGGTCGACCGCATCAACCGCGCGGGCGGCTCGGGCCGCCGCCTGGTCCGCATCCATTCCCTCGGTTTCCCGATCCCGGGGCAGTACCCGCAGCACACGAGCATGCGCTACGCGACGCTGATGCGCATACTGTGCGCCCGCAACGGCGGCGTGTTCGTGGGGCTGCCCGAAGGCCAGGCGACCGCCATGCGACGGAGCAAATGACGATGCCGAGACTGATCCGAACCGCGCTCGCCGGACTCTGCCTCGGCGCCCTGTCGGCCTGCACGGCCACGAAGCTCGAGACCAAGGCGCAGCTGCCGCCGCCGCTGCTCGAGCAGCTGCCCGTGCGCGTCGGCATCCACTACTCGAAGGAGTTCAGCGAGTACGTGCACAGGGAGACGCGCGGCACGATCGACTACGAGGTCAACCTCGGCCCCGCGCACGTCACGAACCTCAACTGGCTGCTGAAGGCGATGTTCCGCGAGCTGGTGCCGGTCGACGACCCGACGCGCGTCGCGTCGATCCGCCCGCCGCTCGCCTTCGTGCTCGAGCCGAAGTTCGAGGAGTACTCGTTCCTCACGCCGAAGGACGTCGCGGGCGAGGCCTTCGTGGTGACGATCCGCTACCTGCTGACGGTCTACGACGGCAGCGGCGCGCGCGTCGACTCGTTCGCGTTCACGGGTTACGGGCGCGAGAAGGCGCACACGCTCGCGAGCAAGGAGCCGCTCGCCGTCGCGACGCAGCGCGCGATGCGCGACGCGGGCGCGAAGGTCGCCGTCGAGCTGACGGACCAGGAATCGGTCCGCCTCCTGCTGCGCGGGGCGGGGAGCCCCCTGCCCGCATCGCCGCCGCAGCCGCCCGAGGCGCTCCGGCCGCCGGCAACGCTGCCGGTTGAGCCGCCCGCGGCGACGACGCCGCAGTCGACGCCGGCCACGACGCCGGCCACGACGCCGGCTACGACGCCGTCGGAATCGCCTTCGGATACGG
>DASSUY010000117.1:0-18457 GCA_035706525.1 Steroidobacteraceae bacterium | reverse complement strand
GCAGAAGCGGCTGCACGACCACTTCGACGCGCAGCAGGTGCTGTGGATGATCTACGTCGGCGCCGTCGCGCTGATGCTGCCGGCGAGCCGGCCGGCCGCGATCATGGACCTCGACGGGCTGCAGCTCGGCATGCTCGCCTTCTGCTGCGCGAACACGCTCGCGGCCTACGGCGCCTTCGGCGAGGCGCTGACCTACTGGGACATGTCGCGCGTCTCCGCCGTGCTCGCGACGGCGCCGCTGTTCACGATCGGGGGCATGTGGGCGGTCGAGCGCGCCGGCCTCGGGCTCGTGCCGCCGGAGGGCCTGAACGCCGCCTCGATCGTCGGCGCGCTCATGGTCGTCGCGGGGTCGATGGCTTGCGCGCTGGTGAAGCGCTAGCGGCCCCCGCTCGCCTTCGCCGCCTCCCCTTCCGCCGGCCGCGCGAAGCGCGGGTCGCCGGCGTACTGGTCCTCCACGCCGTTCCAGGTCGCGCCGGCCGGCAGGGCGTAGCGCACGCGCGGCGCGCCCGCGATCGGGGCGGCGAGCTCGCCGCCCTCGCCCGGGCCCACGGCGAACGCGATGCCGCGCGGCCTGGACGCGGCGGCCTGGACGGCGGCCCAGTCGATCTCCTTCTCGTGCTCGGCGATCCGCTTCCAGAGCGCCGACTTCGGCTTCCTGATCTTCGGCCGCAGGGCCTTCGGCACGTCGGACCAGTCGCGCTTGTCGTCGACGAGCGGCTCGTAGGCCTGCACGAGCAGGCGGTCGCCCTGCCAGCCGAGCAGCACCGGCTGGTTGACGACGGTCACCTTCGTGCCGTCGGGCGCCGCGTCGTAGAGCAGCGCGATGTCCTCCGGGTAGAGGCGCACGCAGCCCGCGCTCGCGCGCATGCCGACGGCGGGCGGCTTGTTCGTGCCGTGCATGAGGTAGCTCGGCCAGCCGAGCCGCATCATGTGCCGGCCGAGCGGGTTGTCCGGCCCCGGCGGCACCGTCGGCGGCAGGATGTCGCCTTCCTTCGCGTGCTCCTTGCGCACGGAGGCCGGCGGCGTCCAGGTCGGGTCCTTCACGTGGGAGACGATCTTCGTCGAGCCCTCGGGCGTCGCCCAGCCGACCTTGCCGATGCCGACCGGGTGCGTGACCACCTCGATCGGCCCCTCGTGCCCCTTCTTCGGCTTGGGGAAATAGTAGAGCCGCATCTGCGCGAGGTTCAGGACGATGCCCTCGCGCGGCGCGTCCGGCAGGATGAACTCGGTCGGCAGCACGATCTCCGTGCCCTCGCCCGGCAGCCAGGGATCGACGCCGGGGTTCGCGCGCACGAGCTCCTGGTAGCCGACGTTGAAGCGTCGCGCGATGTCCGCGAACGTGTCTTCCTGCCGCGAGTGGGTGACCTGGACCTGGCCGATCACGTCCTGGTCCGGCGCGACGAAGAAGCGGTGGGTCGCCTCGGCGAGCGGGAACTCGGGCGGCGGCGCGGGGGCGGCCTCGGCGGGCGGCTCCTTGGGCGCCTTCTTCCAGAGCGATTCGAACGGCGTGCAGGCGGCGACGAGCGCCGCCAGCGCCGGGATCGCGAGTCGGAGCGCGGGCCGCATCATGACCCGCGCATTATCCCCGGCCCGGCCGCGGATCACCAGATCTTCACGCGCTCCGAAGCCGGCCGCCAGAGCTTGTCGCCTTCCTTGACGCCGAACGCCGCGTAGAACTCGTCCATGTTCGCGACCACGCCGTTCGCGCGGAACTCGCCGGGCGCGTGCGGATCCGAGAGCACGACCTCGCGGATCAGCCCCTCGCGCCACTTGGTGCGCCAGGCCTGGGCGTAACCGAGGAAGAAGCGCTGCGGCCCGGTGTAGCCGTCGATGATCGGCGCCTCGGCGCCGTCCAGCGAGTGGATGTAGGCGCCGTAGGCGATGGCGGCGCCCGAGAGGTCGCCGATGTTCTCGCCGAGCGTGAGCTCGCCGTTGACGTTGAGGCCCGGCAGCGCCTCGAAGGCGGAGTACTGCTTCACGAGGCCGGCGGCCTTCGCCTTGAACTTCTCGTTGTCCTCGGCCGTCCACCAGTCGCGGAGGTTGCCGTCGCCGTCGTACTGGCGGCCCTTGTCGTCGAAGCCGTGGCTGATCTCGTGGCCGATCACCGAGCCGATCGCGCCGTAGTTCACCGCGTCGTCGGCCTTCATGTCGAAGTACGGCGGCTGCAGGAACGCCGCCGGGAACACGATCTCGTTGTTGGTCGGCAGGTAGTAGGCGTTGACGGTCTGCGGCGTCATGAACCACTCGGTCGGGTCCTTCACCTTGCCGGCGCGCGCGGCCTGCCAGGCCCACTCGAACTCGTTGGCGCGCATCACGTTGCCGGCGAGGTCGTCGGCGCGGATCTCGAGGCCGGCGTAGTCGCGCCACTTGTCGGGGTAGCCGATCTTGACCTTGATCTTCCGGAGCTTCGCGTGGGCCTCGGCCTTGGTCGGCGCGCTCATCCAGTCGAGCCGGTCGATGCCGCGGTCGAACTCGGCCAGCAGGTTGTCGACCAGCGTGACCATCCGCGCCTTCGCCTCCGGCGGGAAGTGGCGCGCGACGTACTCGCGGCCGATCGCCTCGCCCATCGCGTTGTCGGTTTCCTGCACCGCGCGCTTCCAGCGCGGGCGCAGCGACTCGACCCCGCGCATCGTGCGGGAGTTGAAGTCGAACGAGGCCTCGACGAAGGGCGAGGACAGGACGCGCGCGTAGGCGCCGATCGTGCGCACCTTCAGGTAGTCCTTCCAGGCCGGCAGGTCCGCGTGCGTCAGCGCGCCGAGCGCGGTCACGTAGCTCGGCTGGCGCACGACGAAATCGCCCTCGGGGAGCCCCGTCGAGGCGAACCAGGCCTTCCACTCGAAGTCGGGCGCGAGCTTCGCGGCCGAGTCGAGGCTGTTCCTGTTGTAGGTCTTGACCGGGTCGCGGTCCTCGACGGGCGTCCACTGCGCCGTCGCGATCTTCGTCTCCAGCTCGAGGATCTTCGCGGCCCGGGCGTCCGTGTCCTTCTCGCCCGCGAGCGAGAGCAGCTTCGACAGGTAGGCGACGTACTTCGTGCGGAAGCCGACGTACTCCTCCCCGGTCTTGAGGTAGTAGTCGCGGTTCGGCATGCCGAGGCCGTCCTGGTCGGCGTACGCGACGTTGTAGCTCGAGTTGCGCGCGTCCGGGTAGACGTAGAGCGCGAGCGGCACCGTGATGCCGCGCCCGGCGGCGCGCCCGAAATAGGTCGCGAGGGCGGCCGGCCCGTCGATCGCCGCGATCTCGTCGAAGAGCGGCTTCAGCGGCCCCACTCCGCGCGACTCGACCGTCTTCTCGTCCATGAAGCTCGCGTACATCGCGCCGAGCTTGCTCTTGTCCTCCAGGAGGATCGCCTGCACGTCGGCCTGCGCCTTCTCGAAGAGCATCACCCCGATGCCCGCGCTCGGGTACTCGGCCGGGAACGGCGTGTTCGCGAGCCAGGTGCCGTTCATGTGGCGGAACAGGTCGTCCTGCGGCCGCACCTTCGGGTCCATCGTCGATTCGTCGATGCCGGAGGCCAGCGGCGCGGCGGCGGTGTCCGCTGCGGCGGCGGCGGCGAAGGCGAGGCAGGCGGCGGCGGGAAGCAGCTTGCGCAGGGACATGCCGGGAATCTCCGTACTTGCGGGGCGCGCAGTATAGGGCAGCGCCGCGCCGGGCTGGTTCACCGCCGCGACGGGGCGTGGCTCAGGCGCGACCAGCGCGGAACGCGAGCGGCCAGCGCACGGCGCGCAGTCCCTCCCCCCAGGCCTCTGCCAGGGGCCCCGCGAGCAGCGCGAGCGGGTCGCGGGACGCCAGGGCGCGGCAGCGGCGCACCGACGACCAGGTGTCGAGGTAGGCGAGCATCGCCGCGGAATCCCAGTGCGTCGTCATCTCGAACTCCGGCGGTGCGAGGGGCGCGAAGGGCAGCACGAGGCTCGCATAGCCCTCCTCGACGATGCGCCGCTCGCGCGGCCAGTAGGGCCCGACGACGTCCCGGGAAAAATCCGCGACCAGCCGGTCGACCTCCGGCGTGACGAGGCTGTTGCCGTAGCTCCAGATGGCGACCACGCCGCCCGGGCGCAGCACGCGCCGGGCCTCCGCCGTGAAACGAGGCCAGTCGAACCAGTGCGCCGCCTGGGCGGCCGTCAGGAGGTCGACGCTCCCGCCCTCGACGCCGATCGCCTCCGCGCTTTCCTGCCGGTATTCCACGCGCGGGTGCGGCCTCGCCTCGCGCAGCTGCGCGGCCGAGGGCTCGGTGGCGACGACGCGCTCGAAGCGCTCCGCGAGCGCGATCGCAGCCTGGCCGTTGCCGGTCGCGACGTCGACGGCGAGCCGCCGCCCGGGCGCCTGCCCGGCCAGCCAGTCGAAGAGCGCCGTTGGATACCCGGGCCGGTGACGCTGGTACTCCCCGGCCTGCGTGGAAAAGTGGTCCTTGAATGCCGCCGGTGCCGCCACGCTGCAATTTTAGCGGCCGGGCACGGTCTATACGAGAATCATTCTCAATCGTACGATGGGCGAACCCGCCCCTTCCCCGGAGATTTCCATGCCTTACCGGATCATGGGCTTCCTCGCGGCCGCCCTGCTCGCGGCCTCGTCCTGCGCCGTCGACAAGGGCCCGGAGTACCGCCTCGTGCTCAAGGACCATCGCTTCTCGCCGGCCGAGCTCACCGTGCCCTCCGGGCAGAAGCTCAGGCTGGTCGTGGAGAACCAGGACCCGACGCCCGAGGAGTTCGAGAGCCACTCGCTGCAGCGCGAGAAGATCGTGCCCGCCCACGGGACCATCACCGTGAACGTCGGCCCGCTGAAGCCGGGCCGCTACGAGTTCTTCGGCGAATTCAACGAGAAGACGGCGCGCGGCTGGCTCGTGGCGACGCCGTGATCGCGGCGGCGATCATCGTCCTGCGCGAGGTGTTCGAGGCGGCGCTCGTCGTCGGCATCGTCCTCGCGGCGACGCGCGGCGTGCCGCGGCGGGGGGCGTGGGTCCTCGGGGGCGTGGCGCTCGGGATCACGGGAGCGCTCGTGGTCGCCGGCTTCGCGGAAGGCATCGCCGCCGCGCTCGAGGGAGTCGGACAGGAGATCTTCAACGCGGGCGTGCTGCTCGCGGCGGCGGTCATGCTCGGCTGGCACAACGTCTGGATGAAGACGCACGGCGCGGAGATTGCGCGCGACATGACTGCCGTGGGACGGAACGTCTCGAGCGGCGCCGCCTCGCTATCCGTGCTGCTGGTCGTCGTCGGCCTCGCCGTGCTGCGCGAGGGCTCGGAGGTCGTCCTGTTCCTCTACGGCGTCGCGGCCTCGGGAACGGCCGGCTCGCAGATGCTCGCCGGCGGCCTGCTCGGACTCGCCGGTGGCGTGGTCACCGGGTGGGCGCTGTACCGCGGGCTGCTCCGCATCCCGACGCGACACCTGTTCACGGTCACGAGCATCCTGCTGCTCCTCCTTGCGGCCGGCATGGCGGCGCAGGCGGCGGGATTCCTCGTCCAGGCGGACAAGCTGCCGCCGCTCGCCAACCCCGCCTGGGACAGCTCCTCGTGGCTGCCGGAACAGGGGCTGCCCGGCCAGGTGCTGCACGCGCTGGTCGGCTATTCGGATCATCCGACCGGGATGCAGCTCCTCTTCTTCTTCTGCACCGCGGTCGCCGTCGGCGCGGCGATGAAGAGTGTCGGCCGCCCGGCGCGCGCATAAAAAAACCCCGGGCTTCTGGCCCGGGGTCGAAGTGCGGACTTTCGGTGAAGGGAAGGAAGTCCGCTAGGGGATACTGAACGTAGGCAGGATCGACGGTGCCAAGGCTATCCGGCCCGTCAACGCGCCGGCGTGAACCGCGGCACAATTTCCGAACCCTGTTATTGTCAAATCGCACGGCGGCCCGCAATCGATGGCTCCAGGACGTTCCCGCGCCGGATCCCGGTATTCGACCCCCGAAGGGGCGCAGCGCCTTCGGGCCGAGCTCGACCAGCTCTGGCGGGTCGAGCGCCCGGCCGTGACGCGCGCGGTCGCCGAGGCGGCCGCGATGGGCGACCGCTCCGAGAACGCCGAATACATTTATGGGAAGCGCCGCCTGCGCGAGATCGACCGCCGGGTCCGCTTCCTGCGCAGCCGCCTCGAAGGCATGAAGATCGTGTCCTCGGCGCCGGCCGACCGCGGCCGGGTCTTCTTCGGCGCCTGGGTGACCATCGAGGATGCCCGCGGCGAGGTGCGCCGCCACCGCATCGTGGGACCCGACGAGTTCGACCGCGAGCCCGGCTACATCAGCATGGACGCCCCGCTCGGGCGCGCCCTGCTCGGCAAGCGCGTCGGCGACGAGGTCGAGATCCGCCTGCCGGGCGGCCTGCTCGCCGTCGAGATCACCGCGATCGACTATGAATGAATGATCAGATGACGCGGATGTTCTTGAACTGCCAGGGATCGCTCTCGTCGACGTCCTCGGGGAAGAGGCGCCCGCGCTCGAAGAGCGGCGTCCAGTCCGTGTACTTGCCGACGACCGGGCCGAGGTAAGGCAGGCAGATCTCGAGGTTGCGGCGGAAGTCGATCTCGTCCGGCTCGACGACGCCCATCGCCGGGTTCTCGATCGCCCAGATCATGCCCGAGAGCGCCGCCACGGTGACCTGCAGGGATGTCGCGCTGTTGTGGGGCACGAGCTGGCGCGCCTCGTCGATCGACAGCTGCGATCCGTACCAGTAGGCGTTCTTCGCGTGCCCGGCGAGCAGCACGCCGAGCTCGTCGATGCCCGAGGTGATGTCGTCCATCATGATCCGCTTGCGCGGCTGCATCTGGTAGTTGCGCCCGTTGAACTCGAAGACCGAGAGCACCGCGTTGTCCGACGGGTGGTAGGCGTAGTGCACCGTCGGCCGGTACGAGGCGCGGTCGTTCTGCCGGACCGTCAGGAAGTCCGAGATGGAGATCGATTCCCCGTGCGTGATCAGGAAGCCGTGGAAGTGCCCCGACTCGGGCGTCCAGGTCCGCACGCGGGTCGCGCAGCCCGGCTGCGCGAGGAAGATCGCGTTCTTGCGGCCGAAGTCGTGCTGGCGCCCGTCGCGCGGGAAGTGCCGCTCGTGCGTGCCCCAGCCGAGCTCCGCGGGCTGGCTGCCCTCGCTCACGAAGCCGTCGACGGACCAGGTGTTCACGAACTCGCCCGGCATCTTCGGCTTGCTCGAGACCTGCGTGTCGCGCTCGGCGATGTGGATGACCTTCACGCCGAGGGTCTTCGCGAGGTTCGCCCAGTCGTCGCGGGTCCGCGGGTCGCCGGCCTCGACGCCCGTGTCCTCGGCGATGTCCAGCAGCGCCTGCTTCACGAAGTGCGACACGAGGCCCGGGTTCGCCCCGTGGGTGACGACCGCGGTCGGGCCGTTGCCCCAGCCCTTGCGCAGCTCGAGCACCTCCTCGCGCAGCGCGTAGTTCGTGCGCCGGCTCGCGGGGATGTTCGGGTCCGTGTAGCCGCCCGGCCAGGGCTCGATGCAGGTGTCGAGGTAGAGCGCGCCCTTCTCGTGGCAGAGCTTGATGAGGGCGACGCTCGAGACGTCCACGGAGAGGTTCAGCACGAAGTCGCCGCGCCCCACGAGCGGGTCGAGGACGTGGCGGAAGTTCTCGCGCGTCAGCGGATGGTTGATGAACCTGATGCCGTACTGCGCGGCCTCCTCGCGGCCCGCATCGTCCGCCGTGACGATCGTGATGCGGTCGGTCGTGAGCCCGCCGACGTGGCGCAGGATCAGCGGCAGGACGCCCTGGCCGATGCTGCCGAAGCCGATGAAGATCAGCCGGCCGGGGAAGTGCGTGTGGATCGGGTGCTCACTCATGATTGCGGCGTATCCGTTGTCTCAGCCATCGACGGCCGAGACTGTACCGCAAACAAAAGGGGGCGCGCCGCTTCGGGGCTCAGGCAGGCTGGAACGGGAACGGTGCCGGACGGTCGCAGCGACGCTGGCGCGCCCGCTCCGCGGCGACGGCGCGACGCCAGAACTCGCGCTCGTCCGCGCTGAGGAGCGGGACGGGCGCGGGCGCGCGGGCGGCGGGTGCCAGGGCGTCGCGCTTCGGATCGTCGTTGCCGGCTGCCATGGCGGGTAAGATGCAGGCGGCGGAAAAAAGGTTGCGGACCCCGATCATTTCGACGGCGGAACTGGCGGAGCGCCTCTCCCGGGAGGACTGCCTCGTTGCGGACTGCCGGTTCGAGCTCTCCGACCCGGGCGCCGGCCGCGCCGCCTGGCAGGCGGGCCACATCCCGGGCGCCGTCCACGTCGACCTCGAGCGGGACCTCTCGGCGCCGGTCACGCCGACCACGGGCCGCCATCCCCTGCCGGCGCCGGATGACTTCGCCGAAACGCTCTCGCGCATCGGCATGTCGGAGGGCACCGACGTCGTCTGCTACGACGCGGGCAACGGCGCCTTCGCCGCACGGCTCTGGTGGATGCTGCGCGGGGTGGGCCACGAGTCCGTCGCGGTGCTGGACGGGGGTTTCGCGGCCTGGGTCGCCGAGGGCCGGCCGGTCAGCCGCGATCCGCCCGCGCCACGCGCGCGGTCGCGCTTCACCGCGCGCCCGCGCCCCGAAATGGTCGTCGACGCGCCGGGCGTCGCCGCCGCCCTTGCGCGGGGCGAGGCGCTCGTGGACGTGCGCGGCGCGGAGCGCTTCACCGGCGCGACGGAACCGATCGACGCCGTCGCGGGCCACGTGCCCGGCGCGCTGAACCTTCCGTTCGCCGACAACCTCGGCGCCGACGGCCGCTTCCGGGCGCCGGCGCAGCTCGCGGCGCTCTGGCGCGAGCGCACCGGCAGCCAGCCGGGCCGCGCCCCGATCTGCATGTGCGGCTCGGGCGTCACCGCCTGCCAGGGCCTGCTCGCGCTCGAGGCGGCGGGCATCGCCGGCGGCCGGCTGTACGCCGGCTCCTGGAGCGAGTGGATACGCGATCCGGCGCGCGGCGTCGCGCGGGGCGGCTCGTGAGCGCGCAGCGCGCGCGGCGCCCCGCTCCCGCGCCGGTTCTGCTATCGTCCGCGCCCTCTGCAGCTGACGGGACGCCGGCTTGGACAGCGTGACGCGCGGACAGGTGGCGCCGAGGGCGCCCTGGAGCGTCGAGGACTCGGAGCAGCTCTACGCGGTCGGCGCCTGGGGCACGGGCTACTTCGGCATCAACGCCGCGGGGCACGTCGTCTGCCGGCCGGGCCGCGACCGCGCGCGCGAGATCGACGTCTACGAGGTGGTGCGGGAGCTCGAGGCGCGGGACCTGACCGCGCCGATGGTGCTGCGCTTCTCCGACATCCTGCGCGACCGGCTGCGCTCGCTCCACGACGCCTTCGCGGCGGCCATCGCCGAGAACGAGTATCGGGGCCGCTACGCCGCGGTGTTCCCGATCAAGGTCAACCAGCAGCGCCTCGTCGTCGAGGAGGTCTACCGGGGCAGCGCCGACCTCGGCTTCGGGCTGGAGGCGGGCAGCAAGCCGGAGCTCCTCGCCGTCATGGCGATGACGGGCGACGCGCCCTCGCGGCTCATCATCTGCAACGGCTTCAAGGACGACGACTACATCGAGGCGGTGATCCTGGCGACCAAGCTCGGCCGCAACATCATCCCGGTCGTCGAGAACTTCTCGGAACTCGGCTACATCCTGAAGCACGCCGAGCGCTACCAGGTGCGCCCGAAGATCGGCGTGCGCGTGAAGCTCGCTGCCGAGGGCGCGGGCCGCTGGCGCGAGTCGGCGGGCGACCGCTCGAAGTTCGGCCTGTTCACGACCGAGATCCTCGAGCTGGTCGAGGTGCTGCGCTCGCACGGCATGCTCGACTGCCTGAAGCTCGTGCACTGCCACCCGGGCTCCCAGCTGCACGACATCCGCCGCGTCAAGGACGCGGTCAACGAGCTCGCGATGGTCTACGCCGAGCTCGCGCGCCTCGGCGCGGCGCTCGAGTACATCGACGTGGGCGGCGGCCTCGGCATCGACTACGACGGCTCTCGCACGAACTTCGAGTCCTCGACCAACTACTCGCTGCGCGAGTACGCGAACGACGTCGTCTACCGCGTCGCGAGCGTCTGCAACGCCCGGGGCCTCCCGCACCCGGCCATACTGAGCGAGTCGGGGCGCGCGATCACGGCCCACCACAGCGTGCTCGTCTTCAATGCGCTCGGCGCCGCGCGCCTCGACCGCTTCAGCGTGCCGGAGCGCCCCGCCGATGCGCAGCTGCCGCCGCCGGTGGCGGACCTCTACGACGCCTTCCAGACGGTCAGCGAGCGGCGGCTCGTGGAGTGCTGGCACGACGCGCAGCAGGCGCGCGAGCAGGCGCAGCAGATGTTCAGCCTCGGCTACCTCGCGATCGAGATGCGAAGCCTGGCCGAGCGGCTCTACTGGGCGACCTGCGCGAAGGTGCGCGACCTCACGCGCAAGCTCGGCAAGGTGCCGGAGGAGCTCGAGGACCTCGAGACCGTCCTTTCCGACATCTATTTCTGCAACCTCTCGGTGTTCCAGTCCCTGCCGGACAGCTGGGCGATCGACCAGCTGTTCCCGATCATGCCGCTGCACCGCCTGGACGAGAAGCCCGTGCGCAGCGCCGTGATCGCCGACATCACCTGCGACTCCGACGGCAAGATAGACCGCTTCGTCTCGCAGCGCGAGACCAAGCGCGCGCTCGAGGTGCACGAGCTCGTCCCCGGCGAGGGTTACTACCTCGCCGCCTTCCTGGTCGGCGCCTACCAGGAGACCCTCGGCGACCTGCACAACCTCTTCGGCGACACGCACGTCGCGCACATCCGCCTCGACGACGCGCACGGCTGGTGGATCGAGGAGATCATCAAGGGCGACACCGCGGCCGCCGTGCTGCGCTACATGCAGTACGAGCCCGGGGAGCTCTATCCGCGCTTCGCGCGCGACTGCGAGCGCGCGATGCGCGACGGCTCGCTGTCCGTCGCCGAGGGGCAGGCGCTCAAGCGCTTCTACGAGTCGGAACTCGCCGGCTACACTTACCTCGAACCGGACGGCGCCGCCTGAGGCGCACGCAAGGAGCACACGATGGAAACGACACGCCACTTCGCACGCGCGGCCGCCGCCGCCCTCGCCTGCCTCGCGGCCGTCGCCGCCTCCGCCTCGGAGCCGCCGGTGACGGACGAGGCGACGCTCGCGACGCTCGACAGGGTGATCGCCGGCGACCACCGTTCCGAGGCGAACCGCGCGCGCGACGCCTGGCGCCACCCGAAGGAGACGCTGAAGTTCTTCGGCTTCCGGCAGGACATGACCGTGCTCGAGGTCTCGCCCGGCGGCGGCGGCTGGTACACGGAGATCCTGGCGCCGGCGCTGCGCGAGCACGGCAAGTACATCGCGGCCGGGCCCGACCCGAAGACCGCCGGCCAGTACGGCCAGGGCAACATCAGGAAGTTCGCCGACAAGCTCGCCGCCCGTCCGGACCTGTACGACCGCGTGACGGTGACGGCGCTGCAGCCGCCCGACGCGGTGGACCCCGTGCCGGCGGGCAGCGTCGACATGGTCCTGACCTTCCGCAACGTGCACAACTGGATGGGCAACGGCAGCGCCGACGCGATGTTCGCCGCGATGTACAAGGCCCTGAAGCCGGGCGGGATCCTCGGCGTCTGCGAGCACCGCGCGAAAGGCGAAGAGCCGCAGGACCCGAAGGCCGAGTCCGGCTACGTGCGCACGGACTACCTCGTCGCCCTCGCGAAGAAGGCGGGATTCGAGCTGATCGGTGAGAGCGAGGTCAACGCGAACCCGAAGGACACCGGCGACCACCCGAACGGCGTGTGGTCGCTGCCGCCGACGCTGCGCGGCGGCGACGCCGACCGCGACAAGTTCCTCGCGATCGGCGAGAGCGACCGCCAGACGCTGCGGTTCCGCAAGCCGGAGTAGGCGCGGGCCCCAGCCGATGAAGCGGGCCGGGATCGCCGCGCTCTGCCTCGCGGCCTGCGCGGCGGCGGCGCAGGCCGGGGAAGCGCCGATCGCGTTCCGGGTCATGAGCTTCAACGTCTGGTACGGCGGCGAGCAAGTGAGCCTCGCGAAAGTCGCCGAGGCGATCCGCGCCGCGGCTCCCGACGTGGTCGGGCTTCAGGAAGCCGACCGCAACCTCGAGCGCATCGCCGAGGCGGCCGGCATGCCTTACGTCGACGCGCGCCGCCGGCTGATCTCGCGCTGGCCCCTCTTCGATCCCGCGACGGGCGTGCGCACGACCCCGGGCCCGGCCCCCTACTCCATCACCGCGCTCGATCCGGGCGCGGTGCATGCCTGGGTGATGCTGCGCCCGGGGAAGGTCGTCGCCGTCGCGAACGTCCACCTCTCGAACGGCGTGGCGCTCGCCGGGAGGCGCAGGGAGGAGACGCGGCCGCTCGCGGCGCTCGGGGCGCTCGCGGAGGCCGGCACGCCCGTGTTCCTGACCGGCGACTTCAACAGCGCCTCGCACCTCGACGGCCCGCCCGGGGACGGCGCCCCCGACGAGGACGCGCCGGATGGGGCCGCTCACGCGGTCACGCGGATGCTGGCGGACGCCGGGCTTCGCGACAGCTACCGCGAGGCGCATCCCGATCCCGCGGCGCGGCCCGGCTTCACCTGGACGCCCGGCGCGCCGCACCCCCTGCACGAACGGAACCGGAGCCGCATCGACTACGTGTTCGCGGCCGGGCCCGTGAAGACGCTCGACTCGCGCGTCGTCGGCGAGGCCGGCGGCGCCTACACGGACATCCCGGTGGACCCATGGCCTTCGGATCATCGCGCGGTCGTCTCGACGTTCGAGGTCCTGCCCATGCAGGCGCCGCCGCTGATCGCGGCGACGCCGCGCCGCGTCGAAGCCGGGCAGGCGGTGATGCTCCGCACCTGGGACCCGCGCGGCCCGGCCTGGACTGCGCTCGTCGCGCCGCGCGGCGGCGCGCCGGGCGACGCCGTGACCGGCGTGCGCGACCTGCCCCAGGACTGGCAGCGCGCGATACCCGTCTCGACTTCCGCCCTCGCGCCCGGCGAGTACGATGCGCTGCTCGTGGACGAGGACGGCGCGGTCCTGCACCGCGCGGCATTCACCGTCGCCACGCCGGGCGCGCGTCCCTCGATCGAGGCTCTCGACGCACAGGTCAAGGCGGGCTCGCCCATCCGCGTGCGCTGGCGGAACGCGCCCGGCGCGCTGCGCGACTGGGTCGGGCTGTATCGCACGGGCGAGACGGACGTGTCGCAGTACCTCGCCTTCGTCTACACCGAGGCGGCATTCGACGGCGAGGCCCGGGTCATTCCGGACCCGGACGCGCCGCCCCCGCCGGGCCGCTACGAGCTTCGCCTGCTGCACGACGAGTCCTACGTGGCGCTCGCGACCGGGGCGGTCGAGCTGCTGCCCTGAATCCCGGGCTCCCGCAGGCGCGTGGGGCGCGCCCCGCGGCTACGGGCGCCGCCATTATGTGAAGGCTCTCTCGGACATCCCCCGGCCCCTCCGGTACCGTCTCGCAAAAAGGCGCAGGAGCGGCGCGCGGCAAGCCCATGGGCGAAAACGACAAATCACGGAAGATCGGCGACAGCGTCAAGGACATGGCGCACTACGCCGAGGAGCAGCGCCTGGGCCACGGCCGCATCGAGTTCGACGAGCTCGGCAACGCCGTGTGGGTCCCCTCGAACGCGAACGCGAGCGACGAAGTCATGCGTCGCCTGCTCGACGATCCCACGCTCGCCTTCAGCGCCGACTACCAGCAGGGCACGCAGAAGCGCATCCAGCAGAACCAGCTCGGCGTGAAGAAGGGCTACGACCCCTACGACAGCGGCCTGCTGGTCAAGAAGGAATGGAAGAAGAAAAAGGACCTGCGCAAGCTCTCCGAGTGGATCAAGTCCCGCAAGCCCAGGGACGAATGACCGGTTGACCCTCCGGGCCGGGACGCGCAGTCTCGGCCGCATGAACGAACTCACGCTGGTGATCGGGACCCGGAACTACAGTTCCTGGTCGTTGCGCGCCTGGCTGCTGCTGCGCCAACTCGGCCTCGAGTTCACCGAGCACGCGATACCGCTCGACACGCCCGAGTTCGAGTCGGAGATCGGGAAGTTCTCGCCGACGCGGCGTGTGCCCGTGCTGGTGCACGGCGACCTCATGGTGTGGGACTCGATGGCGATCTGCGAGTACGCCTCGGAGCTCGCCGGCGGCCGCGGATGGCCCGCGGCGCCGCGCGTCCGCGCGATCTCGCGCTCGGTCGCCGCCGAGATGCACTCGGGGTTCACGGAGTTGCGCACGGCCTGCCCGATGAACGCGCGCGCGACCGGCCGGCGCGTGCCGATGACGCCGGCGCTCGCGGCCGACCTCCGGCGCATCGACGCGATCTGGTCGGGCTGCAGGCGCGACCACGGCGACGCCGGGCCCTGGCTGTTCGGGCCGTTCAGCATCGCGGACGCGATGTTCGCGCCGGTGGCGCTCCGCGTGCGGACCTACGGGCTCCCGCTCTCCTCGCTCGCGACGCTCTACCTCGATACCGTGCTCGCCGATGCGCACGTCGCCGAATGGGTGGCCGGCGCCTGCCGGGAGACCCAGGTGATTCCCTATGAAGAAGCGGGCGTCGGTGCCTGACCAGGGCCGCCGCATGGCCTGGGCGAGCGCCATCGGCCTCGGCGCCGAGCTCGACGCGGCCGTCGCCGACGCCGCCATCCAGGTCGAGGGCGGCGGGGGGACCGGCTACGACATCGTGCTCGCCTTCGCCTCCGCCGCCTACGGCGAGGCGATCGGGCGGCTTCCGCAACTCCTGCGCCCGCTCGCCGGCGACGGCCTGCTGATCGGCTGCAACGCCGGCGGCCTCATCGGGGGCGGCAGCGAGGAGGAAGACGAGCCGGGCGTCGCCCTCCTCTGCGGCCGGCTGCCGGACGCGTCGCTCGGCTGCGTCCACCTCGACCAGTCGACGCTGCCGCCGGTCGCGGCCGCCCGCGAAAGCTGGTGGCGGCACCTCGACCTCGGCCCCGAGTCCGAGGCGAGCTTCATCCTGATCGCGGATCCCGCGACGTTCGACGCGGAGAGTTGCGCGCGCGGCATCGACCGCGCCTACCCGGGCTCGACCATCGTCGGCGGGCTCACGAGCGGCGTGCTGGACCCGGGTGCCGCGCGCCTCATCGAGAACGGCCGCGTGCACCGCGGCGGCGGGCTCCTGGTATCGCTCTCGGGCAACGTCGCGATCGACTCGGTACTTGCCCAGGGATGCAGGCCCGTCGGCGACCCGCTGTTCGTGACCGCCTGCGAGGGAAACCTCGTCACGGAGCTCGACGGGCGCCGGCCGCGCGACGTCCTGACCGCGGTGTTCGCCTCGCTCGGCGAGGCGGACCGCGAGCGCTTCGGCGACGCGCTCTGCATCGGCCTCGCCCTGCCGGGCCCGCGCCAGTCGGTGGGCGCCGGCGATTTCCTGATCCGGAACGTCCTCGGCCTCGATCCCGACGGCGGCGCGCTCTGGATCGGCGCGCGCATCCTCCCGAACTCGATCGTGCAGTTCCACCTGCGCGACGGGAAGACCGCTGCCGACGAGCTCGAGGAGCGCCTCGCGCTGTCGCTGTCGGGAGGGATCGCGCCGGCCGCCGCGCTCCTCTTCGCCTGCACCGGCCGCGGACGCAACTTCTTCGGCGTGAGCGGCCACGACTCCGGGACGCTGCGCCGCATGATCGACATCCCGGTCACCGGCATGTTCAGTGCCGGCGAGATCGCCCCCGTGCAGGGCGCGACCTTCGTGCACGGCTATTCGAGCGTTTTCGGGCTCATCCGCCGGAGGACCGCCGGCCCCGGCTGATAGAATTCCGCGCGGGACCGGAGGGCGACGATGCGAAACATACTGCTGGCCGCGGCGCTCGCGGCCTGTCCTTGGCTCGCGGCGGCGGCGCCGCACGGGCTCACCGCCGACGACCTCGTGGGCTTCGCGCGCGTTTCGGAGCCGGCGCTCTCGCCGGACGGCCGGCGCGTCGTCTATACGCTGCGCGAAACCGACCTCGCCGCGGACCGCGGGCGCACCGACCTCTGGATGCTCGACCTCGACGGCGACTCGGCGCCGCGGCGCGTCACCAGCCACGAGGAGAACGACAGCGCCGCGGAATGGGCGCCCGACGGCAGCGGCGTCTATTTCCTCTCGGCACGCAGCGGTTCGCAACAGGTGTGGTTCCTGCCGGTGGCCGGCGGCGAGGCGACGCAGGTCACGCGGCTGCCGGTGGAGGTCGGCAGCTTCCGCGCGGCGCCCCGCGGCAACCGGCTGGCCCTCGCCATCGAGGTCTTCCCCGACTGCCGCGACCTCGAGTGCACGAAAAAGCGCCTCGAAGACGCGCGCGCCCAGAAGCAGCGCGGCCAGGCCTACGACCGGCTGTTCGTGCGGCACTGGGACAAGTGGGACGACGGCCGGGTCTCGAAGTTGTTCGCGGTCACGGTCGACGCGGACCGCCGCGCGCGCGGCGAGCCGGTGCTGCTGACCGGCACGCTGGACGCGGACGTGCCCTCGAAGCCCTCGGGCGGCCGCGCCGACTACGCCTGGAGCCCCGACGGGACGCACCTCGTGTTCTCCGCGCGCGTCCGCGGGCGGATCGAGCCGACGTCGACGAATTTCGACGTCTGGCGCGTGCCGGCGGACGGCAAGGGCGCGCCCGTCAACCTGACCGCCGACAACCCGGCCTGGGACGCGCAGCCCGCCTGGTCGCCGGACGGCCGACTCCTGGCGCACTTGTCGATGGAGCGGGCCGGCTTCGAGGCCGACCGCTTCCGGCTGGTCGTGCGAGATGCCGCGACCGGCGCCTTGCGGTTCACGACGCGCGACTGGGACCGCTCGATCTCGGCCTTCCGCTTCTCGGGCGACGGCGGCGAGGTCTATGCGACGGCCGACGACCTCGGCCAGCATCCGCTCTTCGCGATCGACCTCGGCAGCGGCGAGCGGCGAAAGCTCACCGGCGCGGGCGACGTCACGGATTTCGACGTGGCGGGCAAGCGCGTCGTATTCGGCCAGCAGAACCTGTCGGCGCCCGCGGACCTCTACGTCCTGGACGGCAGCGGCCCGTCACGCCAGGTCACGGCGGTCAACGCGGGAAGGCTCGCCGACCTGCGCTTCGGCGCCTACGAGCAGTTCCGCTTCGAGGGCGCGGGCGGCGACGAGGTCTTCGGCTACGTCGTCAAGCCCTGGAACTTCGAGGCGGGCAGGCGCTACCCGGTCGCCTTCGTCGTGCACGGCGGGCCTCAGTCGAGCTTCGCGAATTCCTGGAACTACCGCTGGAACCCGCAGGTGCTCGCGGGCGCGGGCTACGGCGTCGTCTTCGTCGACTTCCACGGCTCCACGGGCTATGGCCAGGCGTTCACGGACTCCATCAGCCGCGACTGGGGCGGCAAGCCGCTCGAGGACCTGCGGAAGGGGCTGGCCGCGGCGACGGAGAAATACCCGTGGCTGGATGCCGGCCGCGCCTGCGCGCTCGGCGCGTCCTACGGCGGCTACATGATGAACTGGATCGCGGGGAAGTGGCCGGACGGCTTCCGCTGCATCGTGAACCACGCGGGGCTCTTCGACCACCGCTCGATGTACTACACGACGGAAGAGCTCTGGTTCCCCGAGTGGGACCACGGCGGCCCGTACTACGAGGTCCCGGAGCTGCACGAGAAGTCGAATCCCGCGAACCTGGTGAAGGCCTGGAAGACGCCGATGCTCGTCATCCACGGCGCGCTCGACTACCGCGTGCCGTACACCCAGGGACTCGCGACGTTCACCGCGCTGCAGAGGCGCGGCATCGAGAGCCGGTTCCTGTTCTTCCCCGACGAGAACCACTGGATCCTGAAGCCGGCGAACAGCCTGCAGTGGCACCGCGAAGTGATCGGCTGGCTCGACGCGCACCTGAAGAAGTAGAAGGCACAAAAGGGGACGCTCACCTTTTGCCCCCTTTTGTCCCTCCTACTCCCGCCACTCCGCCCGGTATCCGCGCCCCAGGGACATGATCCGCCCGAGCAGCGCGGGATAGGCGATGCCGTCGTGGAGGGCGGCCAGGGCGAAGTCCTCCTCCTCCTCGAGGTTCGGGTTGGCGTTCGCCTCGAGCGCGAAGGGCGTGCCGTCCGCGCCCACTCGGAAGTCGATGCGGGCGTAGCCGGACATGTGCAGCGCGCGGTAGATGCGGCGCGCGAGGCGGTCGAGCTTCTCCGCGAGGCCGGCCGGCAGCTCCTCGGCGCGGCCGCTCGAGATCCCGTGCCGCAGCTGGTACTCGCGGTCCCACTTGGCCTTGCGCGTCGCGATGGCGGCGCGGCCGGGCTTCAGCTCGCCGAACAGGAATTCCCAGGGCGTCAGCGTCCGGATGCGCTCGTTGCCCAGCACGCCCACGTAGAGCTCGCGCCCCGCCACGTACTCCTCGACCAGCGCGTCCGACTGCGTGTGCTCGTGGATGAAGGCGATCCGCTCGCGCAGGCGCTGCGCGTCCTCGACGATGGAGGCCTGCGAGATACCGAGCGAGGCGTCCTCCGTCGCCGACTTCACGAACAGCGGGTAGCGCAGGGCCTTCGGGATGCGGACCGCGCCGCCGCGCCGGAACACGGCGAAGTGCGGCGTCGGGATCCGGTG
>DASSUY010000116.1:0-17880 GCA_035706525.1 Steroidobacteraceae bacterium | reverse complement strand
AGGCCCAGGAACTGCGTGAAGTAGCGGATGGCCGACGAGGTCGGGGCCTGGTCGGCGACCATCGCGATCGCCCGCGGCGGGCCCTTGTAGCGCATCACGCGCATCAGCAGGCGCCGCGCCGGGATCATCTCGGCGCCGAAGCGCGAGCGGACGGTCAGCATCAGCCGGTCGCCGAAGCGGCCCTTGAGCGGCTTGTAGGCGGCGTGGACGGGGCAGCCGAACATGGAGAGCTTCAGCAGCGCCCATTCCCAGTTGCAGTTGTGCGAGGTGACGATGATGAAGGAATGGCCTGCGGCGAGGACCTCCCGCGCGGCCTGCTCGTTCACCCAGCGCACGCGCCGGTCGATCTCCTCGCGCGACAGGGTGACGGCCTTGACGACCTCCACGCTGACGTCGGCGAAGTTCCGGTAGAACGCGTGGCGGGTCGCCTTGATCCAGGCGCGGTCCTTGTCCGGGAAGCAGGCGGCCAGCTGCATTTCGATGATGTGGTTGCGGCTCCCGACGACGCGGTCGAGGAAGAAGGCGAGGAAGGTCCCGAAGGCGTGCCAGGCGCCGAGCGGGAGCGAGGACAGGACGCGCAGCCACCACGGGAAGCGCTCGAAGGGCTTCCTGTCCTCGAAGTCGGCCGCGCGCTTCTTGAAGCGCTGGTTGCGGGCCTTGTGGATCTGCCCCTTGGCGCGCATGCGCCGGGCAGCTTACCGGAAACGACTGCGGCCGCGGGGATCCTTCCCCGCAGCCGCGTCGCGCACCCCCATCAGAACTTGACGGTCACTCCGGCGGTCGCGTTCCAGGAATAGAACTCGTTCTCCGCCATGCGGCTCCGGTCGCCGCTGTAGAAGCGCAGCGGCTCGCCGGTGATGTTCTGCATCTGCAGGTACACGGTCGTGCCCTTGCCGAACATGTAGCTCGCCTTGAAATCGAGCTGGCCGTGCGCGTCGACGTAGAGGTCCTCGCTGCCGTCCTCGGCCTCGCCGACCGTGTCGAGGTAGTCGCTGCGGTAGGCGTAGCCGAGGCGCGCCTCGAAGCCGGCCTTCGCCCAGAAGAGCGAGGCGCTCACGATGTCGTCCGACTGCAGGAAGAACGGCACCTTGGCGTCGCGCCCGAAGGTGTCCGCCTCGCTGTCCGTCCAGGTGTAGCCGATCTGGGCGCCGAAGCCGTCGAAGGGCGCCGGCAGCATCGAGAACTGCTGCTGGTAGTTCAGCTCGATGCCCGTGATCTCGCCGCTCTTCGCGTTCTGCGGCTGCGAGATCTCGAGTTCGTCCCAGAACCTGCCCTCGAAGACCTCGCCCTCGAGCACCGTGAGCTGGTTGAAGATCGGGTTGTCGATGTCCTTGTAGAAGACGCCGACCGAGAGGATGCCGGAGGGCTGCAGGTACCACTCGAGCGAGGCGTCGAGGTTCATCGACTCCAGCGGCTTGAGGCTCGGATTGCCGGCCTCGACCTCGCCCTCGGCGTCCTCGAATTCGAAGATGCGGAACGGCACGGTCTGCTCGTACGACGGCCGGCCGATCGTGTTGGTCCAGGCCGCACGCAGGATGACGTCGTCGCGCAGGTTGAAGTTCACCTGCAGGCCCGGCAGCCAGTGGTCGAAGTCCGAGGAACCGCGCCGCTCCGGCGGCGGGTCGGAAATCGGGTCGCCGTCGTCCAGGGTCACGTCGAAGGCCTGGTAGTCGTTCGCCGTCCGCTCGTAGCGCACGCCGCCGATCCAGGTCGCGCGCCCGACGTTCAGCGTCCCCATGACGTAGCCTGCCGTGACCTCCTCCTTCACGCGATAGTCGACGCCGAAGGACTCGATCAGCGTGTCCCCGTCATCGGCCTCGAACAGGGCCTGATTGGCCTCGAAGAAGTCCTGCGCTGCCCGATAGTCGACGCCGCGGCCGAAGTGGTACCCGCCCGCGTCGCCGTCGAACGTCACGTCCCCGCTCAGCGCGACGCCCGACATCAGGTAGTCGCCGTCGAAGCCGTCGTACACGATCATGTCCTGGTCGCTCTTCTGCTCGCGGCTGACCGACTTCGCGCCGAACTTGATCGAGCCCGAATTGTCGCCCAGGTCGAAATGCCGGGTGATGTCGGCCTGGAAGACGAGCAGGTCTTCCTTGATGTTCTGGTGGCCCTGGTCCGTCTCGTTGAACTCGAAGTTGGCCGGGTCGTACACGACGTCGCCGGCGTCCACATTGAAGAACTTCTTCGACGTGTCGTAGGTCATCGGCACTTCGGAGTCGAGCTCGAACTCGTGGTAGTTGTCGTACGGCGTGTCCTGCTCCGTCTCGCCGTAGGTCACGGAGGCGCCGAAGGTCCACTGGCCGACGTCGACCGTACCGCCCAGCGAGGATGTCAGGATCGACTGGATCTCGAGCCTCTCGGAGTTCGCGCGCTGCGCCTCGCCCTCGGTGAACGTGCCGGAGGTCGGCGTCTGGTCCTCGAGGTCGCCGTTCCGGTAGTCCGCCGTGTACTCCGACTGGAGCTCGGTGTCCTCGTAGCGGTTGTAGAGGTTCCGCCAGTAGAAGCGCGCGCCGTCGCTCGGCTCGAACTCGAGGTTCGCGACGAAGCCCTTGCGGACGCGCTGGATCTCGTAGTCGCGGATGTTGAATTCGTCGGGGACGAGGAAATCGCCCTCCTCCGTCCACGGGTCGCCGCCCTGCACGTTCTGGGAGGCGAAGGTGCGGTCCGAATAGCTGCCGGAGAGGACGATGCCCCACTGTTTCTCCGCGCCAAACGTCGTGCCCCAGCCGACGGAGCCGCCGAAGGGCGAATCGCCGTTCAGGTCGTAGTAGCCGGCGTCGACGGTCGCGGAAAAGAACTTGCCGTCCGGGTCGTCGAAGGCGCTCGGCGTGATCAGGTTGACGGTGCCGCCGATGGAATTCCCGTCGAGGTCGGGCGTCACCGCCTTGATCACCTCGAGCTTGGAAAGCACGTCCGCAGGCACTGTGTCGAGCGCGACGCGCCGCGTGTCGCCTTCCGGCGAGCCGATCACCTGGCCGTCCACCGTGACGTTGCTGAGCGCGGCGTCGATGCCGCGTACCGTGACGTAGCGGCCCTCGCCCTGGTCGGTCGTGACCGAGAGGCCCGGTACGCGCGCGAGCGTCTCGGCGGCATTCCGGTCGGGCAGCTTGCCCGCGTCGTCGGCGGTGATGGAATCCTTGATGACGATGGACGACTTCTTGTCCTGCAGGGCCGTCGCCTGCGCGAGGCGGTAGCCGGTGACCGTGATCTCCGCGATGCCGGTCGCGAGGCTGAAGTCGGCGCTCGCCGTGCCGGTCTCGGCGACGGTGACGGACTGCGTGCTGGGCGCGAAGCCGACATAGCTGACCGAGACGTCGTGCGCCCCGGCCGGCAGGTCGCTGATGCGGTAGTCGCCGGAGCGGTCGGAGACGACCGAGCGGCCGAGCGACGGGATGCTCACGGTCGCGTTCGGCAGCGGCCGGCCCGATGTGCTGTCGACCACGCGGCCCGCCACGTCTCCTGCGAATGCGGTGCCGGAAGCTGCCGCGAGCGGCGCGGCCATCAGGGCAAGGCGGATACACCGCGCCAGGCGATTCGAGCGCGAAGAAGTCATCTGATCTCCCCCTCTGCGTAGGGCCACAGTGTCGCCGCCGGCGGTGCCGGCGGAATGTGAAGGTCTGGAAACAGTATAGAACGAACTTTTCATTCTATTCAACGACTGAAACTTTTGTTCTATACTGGGCCTGTCCCGCCGCCTGCGTCCGCCGGCGCCGGGCCCGGGGAGAGGCAGTGGAATGTCTGTTCGATTCCTGAAACGATCGGGGGTCCCCACATGACCGAGCCCCGGGGCCGGCACGCGGAGTCCGCCATGATCGCCCGCAAGAACGTCGAGGCGCTGCGCGCGCAGATCGTGCAGCGCTACGAGTCCCTGTCCCCGAGACTGAAGCAGGTCGCCGCCTACGCGCTGGAGCACCCGAACGACATCGGCCTCGAGACGCTCGCCGTGATCGCCGAGCGCTGCAAGGTGCAGCCCTCCACGATCGTCCGCTTCGCCAAGACGTTCGGATACGACGGCGCGAGCGACATGCAGAAGCTGTTCCGCGACGAGCTGCTCTCCCACGCGCCGAGCCCCAGCTACGCCGAGCGCATCCGCCAGTTCAATGAGCGCGCGGGCGACGCCGGCAGCCACTCCGCTTCCGAGCTGATGCACGAGTTCGTGCAGGGCAACATCGCGGCGCTCCAGCACCTCGACCAGACGACGCAGCAGCCGGAGCTCGAGCGGGGCGTGAAGCTGATCGCCGAGGCCCAGGCGGTGTACCTCGTGGGCCTCCGGCGCTCCTTCCCGGTCGCGGCCTACCTCGCCTACGCGCTGCGGCATACGGACAAGCGCACCTACCTCGTGGACGGGCTCGCCGGCATGATCGTCGAGCAGAGCTCCATGATGGGCCCGGGCGACCTCCTGATCGCGACGAGCTTCCGGCCGTACGCGCAGCAGACCGCGGACATCGTCGAGGAGGCTGCGGAACGCGGCGCCAAGGTCATGGCGATCAGCGACAGCCGCCTGTCCCCGATCGCGCGCCGCGCCGAGCTCTGCTTCGAGGTCAAGGACGCGGAGTTCCGCAAGTTCCGCTCGCTGACGGCCTCGCTCTGCCTCGCGCAGACGCTCGTCATCGGCTACGCGCAGCAGCTCACCGAGCGGGAAAACGGCAAGTCACGGGCATGATCCACTTCGCATTGTTCGGCGCCGGCCGCATCGGCCGGATCCACGGGGCCAACATCGCCGCCCACGCGGCCGCGCGCCTCAAGTACGTCGTGGACGTCGACGCCGCGGCCGCGGGCCGCATCGCCGAGGCCGCGGGCGCGACGGTCGCCGACACCGCGCAGGCGCTCGCGGACCCGGGCGTCGACGCCCTCCTGATCGCGAGCCCGACGGACACGCACGCGGCGCTGATCGAGGCCGGCGCGAAGGCCGGCAAGGCGATGCTCTGCGAGAAGCCCGTGGACCTCGACGTGGGTCGCGCGCGCGCGGCGGTCGCCGCGGCGGAGCGCGCGGGCGTCCTGCTCGCAATCGGCTTCAACCGCCGCTACGACCCGTCGTTCCGCCGCATCCGCGAGGGCATCGACGCCGGCGAGATCGGCACCGTCGAAAGCGTGCTCATCGTGAGCCGGGATCCCTCGCCGCCGCCGGTCTCCTACGTGAAGCATTCCGGCGGGCTGTTCCGCGACATGGCGATCCACGACCTCGACATGGCGCGCTGGCTGCTCGGCGAGGAGCCGGTCGAAGTGACCGCGCACGGCAGCTGCCTCGTGGACCGCGCGATCGGCGAGGCCGGCGACGTCGACACGGCCGCGATCACGCTGCGCACCGCCGGCGGGCGCATTGCGCAGATCGCGAACTCGCGGCGCGCCGCCTTCGGCTACGACCAGCGCATCGAGGTTTGCGGCGCGCTCGGGATGCTCGCCGCCGGCAACCAGCGCGCGACCTCGGTCGAGCACGCGACGGCCGCGGGCTGCCGCCGCGACCCGGCCCTGCCCTTCTTCCTCGAGCGCTACGCCGCGGCGTACCGGCTCGAGCTCGATGCCTTCCTCCGCCGCCTGCAGGGCGGGGACGGCGACATCGTCTCGGGGGCGGACGGCGTGCGCGCGCTCGAGATCGCCGATGCCTGCGACCGGTCGCTCCGCACCCGCACCACCGTCGCGCTGGAGGCGCGTGCATGAAGCGTTACCGCATCGGCCTCATCGGCAGCGGCTACATCGGCCGCGCGCACTCGATCGCCCTGCAGGAAGTCGGGGCCGTGTTCCCCGACGTCGCGACGCCCGTCTGCGAAATCCTCGCGGACCGGGACGCCGCGAGCGCCGCGAAGTCCGCCGCCGAGATGGGCTTCGCCCGCTCGACCGGCGACTGGCGCGAGCTGGTCGCGGACCCCGCGGTGGACGCCGTCGACATCTGCTCGCCGAACTACCTGCACCGCGAGATGGCGCTGGCCGCGATCGCGGCCGGCAAGCACGTCTGGTGCGAGAAGCCGCTCGCCCTCGACGCCGCCGAGGCGGAGGAAGTCGCGAAGGCGGCCGGGCGCGCGGGCGTCGTGCACCTCATCGGGTTCAACTACTCGCTGAACCCGCTCATCCGCCTCGCGCAGGACATGATCGCCGACGGCAGCATCGGCACGGTCATGGGGTTCAGCGGCCGCTACTTCGAGGACTACATGGCGGATCCCGCCGTGCCGCACAGCTGGCGCTGCGAGCGCCGGTTCGCCGGCGCGGGCGCGCTCGCGGACCTCGGCTCCCACCTCATCGACATGGCGGAGAACCTGCTCGGCCCGATCGAGTCGGTGTTCGCGACGCTCGAGACCGTGCACGCGAAAAGGCGGGTGCCGTCGACCGGCGAGATGCGCCCCGTCGAGAACGAGGACATCGCGCGCGGCCTCGTGCGCTTCGCGCGCGGAGTCGGCGGCAGCTTCGAGATCAGCCGCGTCGCGACCGGGTTCAAGTGCGGACTCACCTTCACCGTGTTCGGCAGCCACGGCGCGATCTCCTTCGACCAGGAGCGCATGAACGAGCTGCGGGTCTACAGCTCCGCCGACGCCGCCGGCCGGCGCGGGTTCCGCACGATCCTCGCGGGGCCCGAGCACGCGGACTACGCGAAGTTCTGCCCCGCGCCGGGCCACGGGCTCGGCATCAACGACCTGAAGGTGATCGAGGCGCGGAACTTCCTGCGCGCGATCGACGGCGGCCCGGCCGCGAAGCCGGGCTTCGACGTGGGCCTCCGGGTGCAGCGGATCATGGATGCGATGGAGCGCTCGCACGCGAGCGGCAGCTGGACGAAGGTCTGAGGAGGCGGCATGGAAACGTTCATCAGCAGGCACCGCGAGGGCTTCGGGCCCGGTTACACGGCGATCACTGCGCTCTCGGACGAGACCGGCATCGCCATGGGCGTGTTGAAGCTGGAGGCGGGCGAAGTCCATGCCGTCACCCTCGCGAACGAAACGGCCTTCCTGCTCATGGAGGGCCGCATCGCCGGCGTGATCGGCGGCCTCGCCTTCGACCTCGCCCGCCGGTCCCTGTTCGACGATTCGCCGGCCTGCCTGCACGCGGCCGCCGGAACGCCGGTCGAGATCCGCGCCAGGACGGACGTGGAACTGACCGTCTACGCCTGCGAGAACCCGGCGACCTTCGTGCCTCGCGTGTTCCGCCCGGGGGACGTCGCCGACGAGCGCCGCGGCGAGGGCCAGGTGGGCAACCGCTGCCTGCGCCTCGTGCGGACGATCTTCGACGGCCGCAATTCGCCGCCCGAGGTGCGCCTCGTGCTCGGCGAGGTCGTGACACTGCCGGGCGGCTGGTCCAGCTACCCGCCGCACCACCACCCGCAGCCTGAGATCTACCACTACCGGTTCACGCATCCGCAGGGCTTCGGCCACGCGGAACACGGCGAGGACGTCTTCAAGGTCCGCCAGTACGACACGATCCGCATCATGGCCGGCAACGACCACGCCCAGGCCGCGGCGCCCGGCTACGGCATGTATTACGCCTGGGTGATCCGCCACCTCCCGGGACAGCGCTACGACGTGCCCGAGTTCACCGAGGAGCACGCCTGGACGATGAAGCCGGGCGCCAGGATCTGGGAACCGCCGGCGAAACCCCAGTGACCGAAGCCGTCGACTTCATCTGCCTCGGGCGCGCGGCCGTCGACCTGTACGGCCTCGAGCGCGGTGCGCGCCTCGAGGACGCGCAGCATTTCGCGAAGTACCTCGGCGGCTCCTCCGGCAACGTCGCCGTCGGCCTCTCGCGCCTCGGGCGAAAGGTCGCGATGTTGACGCGTGTCGGCGACGAGCACATGGGCCGCTTCGTGCGCGAGACGCTCGCCGCGGAGGGCGTCGACGTCAGCGCGGTCCGGACCGACCCGAAGCGGCTGACCGGCCTCGTGCTGCTCGGCATCGAGGGCCCGGAGAGCTTCCCGCACATCTTCTACCGCGAGAACTGCGCCGACATGGGGCTGAAGGCGGCCGACGTGGAGGCCGCGCCCTTCGCGCGCGCGAAGGCGCTCGCGATCACGGGCACGCACCTCTCGACGGATGCCGTGCGCGCGGCGGCGCGCCGCGCGATCGCGCTCGCGAAGCAGCACGGGCTTCGCGTCGTGCTCGACATCGACTACCGGCCGGTGCTCTGGGGCCTCGTGGGACACGGCGGCGGGGCCGACCGCGAGCGCGGCTCCGCGGACGTCGCGCGCGAGCTCCAGGCCTTCCTGCCGGACTGCGACCTCGTCGTCGGCACGGAGGAGGAGATCCGCGTGGCAGGCGGAGGCGGCAGCGCGCTGGAGGCGCTGGCCGCGATCCGCGCCCGCACGCCCGCGACGATCGTCATGAAGCGCGGCGTCGCGGGCTGCGTCGTGTTCGAAGGCGCGATCCCCGCGAGCGTCGAGCAGGGGCTCGTCGTGCCCGGCTTCCCGGTCGAGGTGCTGAACGTGCTGGGCGCCGGCGACGCCTTCCTGTCCGGTTACCTCAGCGGGTGGATCGAGGGCCTGCCCGCGGCCCACTGCGGCCGCCGCGGCAACGCCGCCGGCGCGATCGTCGTGACGCGCCACGGCTGCACGCCCGCCATGCCGACGCGGGCGGAGCTCGACGAATTCCTCGCGCGCGCGGCGCCGCCCGGGCGGCCGGACGAAGACGCACGGATCTCGGCGCTGCACCGCGCGACGCTGCTCCGGCCGCTCGAGGGCGACCTCTGCATCCTCGCCTTCGACCACCGCAAGCAGCTCGAGCAGATGGCGGCCGCCGCCGGCGCGCCCTACGGGCGCATCGCCGACCTCAAGGGGCTGATCGCGGAGGCCCTGCTCGCCGCGCCGACGCCGGCGGGCCTCACGATCGGCGCGATCGTGGACGACCGCCACGGTGCCAAGGCCCTCGCGACGCTCGGCGCGCGCGGGACCTGGATCGGCCGGCCGGTCGAGCTGCCCGGCTCGCGGCCGCTCGAATTCGAGACGACGGGAAGCATCGCGGTCGACCTGCTGCAGCGACCGAGGCATCACGCGGTGAAGTGCCTCGTGCACTACCACCCGGCCGACCCGGTCGCGCTCCGCCTCGACCAGGAGGACCGGCTCGTCGAGCTCGCGCGCGTCGCGGATGCGCTGGAGCGGGAGCTGCTCCTCGAGGTGATCTGCAGCTCGACCGGCCGCCCGGTGGATGCGCGCACGACGCCCGCCGTGATGAAGCGCTTCTATCACCTCGGCATACGCCCCGCCTGGTGGAAGATCGAGGCGCAGCCGGCCGAATCCTGGGCGGCGATCGCGGCCGCCATCGCCGCGAACGACCCGCTCTGCCGCGGCGTGCTGCTGCTCGGCCTGGACGCGCCGGAGGAGCAGGTCGCGCAGTCCTTCGACGTGGCGGCGCGCCATCCGGTCTGCCGCGGCTTCGCGATCGGCCGCACGATATTCGGCGCTCCGGCGCGCGACTGGCTCGCGGGCACGATCGACGACGCGACGGCCGTCGCGCGAATCGCCGCGGGCTACGCGCGCATGCTCGAGGCCTGGCGGCGCGGGCGGCCCGCGGCGGCGGCGGCTTGAGGCTCCCATGAAGACGGTCCGGCTCACGATGGCCCAGGCGCTCGTCCGGCACCTCGCGGCGCAGCGCATCCGCACCGCGGGCGGCAGCGAGCCGCTGTTCCACGGCGTGTTCGCTATCTTCGGGCACGGCAACGTCGCCGGGCTGGGCGAGGCGCTGGCCGCGAGCCGCGACGCGCTCCCGACCTTCCGCGCCCACAACGAGCAGGCGATGGCGCATGCCGCGATCGCCTTCGCGAAGGCCAACCGCCGCCGGCGCATGATGGCCTGCACCACTTCCATCGGCCCCGGCGCGACGAACATGGTGACCGCCGCGGCGCTCGCGCACGTGAACCGGCTGCCGGTGCTGCTCCTGCCGGGCGACGTCTTCGCAGGCCGCCAGCCGGACCCCGTGCTGCAACAGCTCGAGGACTTCGGCGACCCGACGCGGAGCGTCAACGACTGCTTCCGCCCGGTGTCGCGCTACTGGGACCGCCTGACGCGGCCCGAGCAGCTGCTCGCGTCCCTCCCCCAGGCGCTTGCCGTGCTGCTCGACCCGGCCGACTGCGGGCCGGTGACGCTGGCGCTGCCGCAGGACGTCCAGGCGGAGGCCTTCGACTACCCCGCCGCGTTCTTCGAGGAGCGCGTGCACGACATCGAGCGGCCGCGCGCGGATCGCGCGCGCCTCGGGGAGGCCGTGCGCCGGCTGAAGGCTGCGCGCCGACCGCTCATCGTCGCGGGGGGCGGCGTGCACTATGCGGTCGCGGAAGAGGCGCTTGCGGTTTTCGCCTCGCGCCACGGCATCCCGGTCGCCGAGACGCAGGCCGGCAAGAGCGCCCTCGCCCACGACCACCCCTGCAACGTCGGCGGCCTCGGCGTCACGGGCTCCGCGGCGGCGAACGCCCTCCTCGCGGAATGCGACCTGCTGCTTGCGCTCGGCACGCGGCTGCAGGACTTCACGACCGGCTCCGGCAAGCTGGTCCGCGGCGACGACGCGCGGCTCGTCTCCGTCAACGTCGCGCGGCACGACGCGATCAAGCGCGGCGGGCTCGCGGTGCGCGGCGACTTGCTGGCGACGCTCGAGGAACTCGAAGCGCCGCTCGCCGGCTGGGCGTCGGAGCCGGCCTGGCGCGAGAAGACGAAGTCCCTGATGGCGGACTGGAACCGCGCCGTGGACCACGCGACACGCGCAGCCCAGGGACTGCCGACGGACGCGCAGGTGCTGGGTGCCGTGAACCGCGCGCTCGGCCGCGACGCGACGGTCGTCTGCGCCGCCGGCGGGCTGCCCGGCGAGCTGCACAAGCTCTGGCGCTGCGCGGAGCCCGGCTGCTACCACCTGGAGTACGGCTACTCCTGCATGGGCTACGAGATCGCGGGCGGGCTCGGCGTGAAGATGGCGGATCCCGCGCGCACGGTCGCCGTGCTCGTCGGCGACGGCAGCTACCTCATGATGAATTCCGAGATCGCGACCTCGGTCGCGAGCGGCAACCCGCTCCTCGTCGTGCTCGCGGACAACCGCGGATTCGGCTGCATCCACCGCCTGCAGCGGGCGACCGCGGGGGCGACGCACAACAACCTGCTGCCGGATTCGTTCCCGGCGGACACGCGCGTCGATTTCGTCGCCCACGCGAAAGCGCTGGGTGCGGAGGCGATGCAGGTCGCCGGAGTCGCGGAGCTCGAGGCGGCGGTCGCGAAGGCGAAGTCGGCGGCGCGCACGACCGTGATCGTCATCGAGACCGACCCGCAGGCCGGCACCGCTGCCGGCGGCGCCTGGTGGAACGTGCCGGTCGCGGAAGTGTCGCCCGATGCGCGCGTGCGCGAGGCGCACGCCGCCTGGCGCCGCGCCGTGGACGAAGACCCGGAAGGGCAATGAGCATCCGCATCGGCATCAACCCGCTCACCTGGACGATCGACGACCTGCCGGAAGTCGGCGGCGAGACGAGCCTCGAGACCTGCTTGACGGAGGCGAAGGCCGCAGGCTTCCAGGGCGTCGAGCTCGGCTGCAAGTTCCCGCGCACTGCGCCGGAGCTCCGGGCCGCGCTCGCGCCGCACGGCCTCGCGCTCGTTTCCGGCTGGTACAGCACGAACCTGCTCGAGCGCGACGCGGAGGCGGAGTTCGAGGCGATGCGGCCGCACCGCGAGCTCCTGTCCGCGCTCGGCAGCGACGTGGTCGTGGTCGCGGAGACGACCCGCTGCATCCACGGCGACCGGCGCGCGCGCCTGTCGCAGCGGCCGGTGCTGGCCGCCACCGACTGGCCGCTGTTCGCCGAGCGGCTCGAGGAACTCGGCGCGCGGCTTGCGGACGCCGGCCTCGCGCTCGCCTACCATCACCACATGGGCACGGTCGTGCAGACCGAGGACGAGGTCGACCGCCTCATGGATTCCTGCGAGGAATCCGTCCGGCTCCTGCTGGACACCGGCCACCTGACCTTCGCGGGCGGCGACCCGGTGCGCGCGGCGAACCGGCATGCGGAGCGCATCGCGCACGTGCACTGCAAGGACGTGCGCCGCCCGGTCCTGGAGCGCTGCCTCAACCGCGACTCCAGCTTCCTCGACGCCGTGCTGGCGGGCGTCTTCACCGTGCCCGGCGACGGATGCGTCGACTACCCGGCGGTGCTCGCGCCCATCGCGCGCGCGAAGTATCGCGGCTGGCTGGTCGTCGAGGCCGAGCAGGACCCGACGGTCGCGCCCTCGGTCGAATACGCGAACAAGGGCTACGCGAATCTCCGGCGCTTCGCCGACGCGCAGGACTTCGCCTGACCATGCGCATCGGGCGCCGCGGCTTCCTCGGCTCCGCGCTCTCCGCCGCCGCGCTGCATCCGCTGCGCGCGCTCGCCGCCTCGCTCGGCTACCCGCGGCTCCTCGAGGGGCCGATGGTCGGCCCGCCGACGGCCGACTCGATCACGCTCTGGGGCCGCGCCAACGGCGAATTCGACGTCGCCGTCGAGTACTCGAAGGACCCGCTCTTCGGCGCACCGCAGCTGTCGGCGCCGGTGCGCGCGACCCGCGAGACCGACTACACCGTCCGCATCGCAGTCGGCGGCCTCGAGCCTGCGACGCGCTACTACTATCGGCTGCGCGTCGACGGCATCGCCGACCGCTACCGGCTGACGCCGCTCGCGACGCGCACGGCGCCCGCCGGGCGCGCGCCGTTCCGGCTCGCCTTCGGCTCCTGCGCGCGCCACCAGCTCGACCCCGAGCAGCCGATTTTCGCGGCCATCCACGCCGCGGACCCGGACGCCTTCCTCTGGCTGGGCGACAACATCTACGCGGACACCGCGGTCGACTGGGTCTTCGCCGAGGACTACCGCCGCCAGCGCGGCATCCCCTCCACCTGGCCGCTGATGCGGAAGGTGCCGCAGCTCGCGATCTGGGACGACCACGACTTCGGGCTCAACAACTCCGATTCGACCAACCCGGCCCGCGACGCGGCGTACGCGGCTTTCCGCAACTACTGGGCGAATCCGGCATACGGCTTGCCCGACGCGCCCGGCGTCTTCTTCGACTGGTCCTACGGCGGCGTCGACTTCTTCATGCTCGACGGGCGCTATTACCGCACGCCGGCAAGCCAGCCCGACGGGCCGGAGAAGCATTTCCTCGGCCCGCGCCAGAACGAGTGGCTGCGCGAGAAGCTCCGCGCGAGCACGGCGCCGTTCAAGGTCCTCGCCTGCGGCAGCGGCTGGTCCAACGAGGACGGGCCGACCGGCGATACCTGGGCGGCCTACCTGGCCGAGCGCGACGCCCTCTTCGACTTCATCCGCGACGAGAAGATCGAGGGCGTGATCCTGCTCTCGGGCGACACGCACTTCGGCGAGGTCAACTGCATCCCCCGCTCGGAGCAGGGCGGCTACGACCTCTACGACTTCGTGAGCTCTCCGCTCGCGCAACTGACGGGCAATTCCTTCCTCACGCAGGAGCCGGAGGTCCGGATCCGCCCGCCCTTCTTCCGCTCGGTCAACTTCGGCCTGCTGGACTTCGAGTGGGAGCCGGAGCCGAAGGTCACGTTCTCGCTGCGGGACGTCAGGGGCGATGCCGCCTACGCGCCCGTCTCGCTGACGCTCGCGGACCTCCGGAACGGCGCGTCGACCTGGCGCAGCCGCATCGACGCGAAGGAGCTCGAGCGGCGGGAAGCGCGGCTGAAGCCGGAGCGCGACCCGAACCGCTAGCGACTCCCGGCCGGGCCGGACCTAGAAGGAAACCCGCACGCCTGCGACGAAGCCCGTTTCCTCGTCGTCCTCGCCGGCCAGGCGCGCGAAGTCCGCGGTCCGCCCGAGGGCTCTCACGTAGGTCACCCCGATGTAGGGCGCGAATGCCGGGCGAACCTCGTAACGGAGTCGCAGGCCCAATCCCGCGGACGAGATTCCGGACCCGATGCCGTCTGCCGGGACGTCCTGCGGGGCGAGTTCCAGCTCTGCCCGGGCCTCCAGGATCAGGCGCTGCGTGAGCTCGAAATCGTGGATTCCCTCGAGGCTCGCGAGCACATCGCCCCGGTCCGACAGGAACAGCTCGGCTTCCGCGTCGAGCCAGTTCGCCAGGAGGCCCTGGACGCCGAGCGTCGCGTACGCGCGGCCTTCGGGCTCGAGGTCGTGGCGCACGCCGGCCCGGAATTCCGTGGAGCGGCCGATCGCCCGGGAGTAAAGGGCGCGCACTTCGGCGGCCGCGACACCGGAGTTCACCATGCCGATGCCTTCCGTCTTGAAGACGAAGCGGTTGACGTCGCCGCCGTACGAGGCCTCGAGGTCCCAAGGGCGCGTCCTGCGCGAACGCCGGCAACCCCGGGATTCCCCACAACAGGACAAGTGCGGCCAGGCGCTGCGTCCCGGAACACGGCCTGGTGCCGGCGGAGGGATTCGAACCCCCGACCTGAGGTTTACAAAACCACTGCTCTACCCACTGAGCTACGCCGGCAATGCCGGACATCTTATAGGCGGTTGCGGCACCCCGGCGACCCGGGATGCCGGGCTCGCGGTCACTCGAGGCCGAGGGACTCAGCCACGTCCTTCCACGACACGAACTTGTAGTTCTGCCGCTCGCGGGGCGCGAGGTTCCGGCCGTCCTGGACGACGAGCAGGCCCTGCGGGAACTTCGGCCCGAGGTTCGCGCTCACGACGTCGAGGCCGTCCGTCTCGGAGACGCCGTCGATGCCGCGCTCCGGGTCCGCGACGATGTGGAACAGGCCCACGAACTCGTGGTTGCCCTCGCGCCGGTACACGGCGTAGTTGTCGGCGCCCTGGTTCGAGACGACGATGTAGCCCTTGCCGTCCTTGCCCGCCCAGACCTCGACCGCCTCGAGGTCGGCCACGAGACCGTTCGGGCCGTCCACGCCGTCGATCTTCGTGCGCGCATCCCCGCCGTCCGGCTTCGCGGAATACTTCCAGAGCGCCACGTCCTCCTCGTTGACATAGAGCGCGCCGGTCTCGTCGTCGGCGGCGCAGCCCTCGGCCTGCGAGCCCACGGTGAAGTCGCGGACCTTCTCTGCGACGGCCTTGCCGCCCGCGGCCGTGATGCGCCACTGCCGGTAGAGCCCGTCGTCGCCGTTGTTCACGAAGGCGTAGATGCCGCTCGCGTCCGCGTACATGCAGAAGCCGTACGGATTCGAGAGGCCGGTGGGAACCGGGTCGCCCGCCGACGAGAGCTTCCGCGTCGCCGGGTCGAGCCAGTAGAGCGCGATCGTCTTGCTGGTGCGGTTGCTCGCCGCAACGATCGTGCGCGGCTTGCCGTCGACCATGAGGCCGTCTCGCACGTCCACGTTGTTCATGCGCCCGTCGTGCAGCGACTGGATCAGCTTTCCGTCCAGGTCGTAGACGTTGATCCCGAGGTTCTTGTCGGTCGCGATGACGACGCTGCGCGCGGGATTGCGCGGGTTCACCCAGATCGCGGGGTCGTCCGCCGCGTCGCCCCAGGTCTCGACCGGCGGCGTCTCGAGCGTCGCGTGCACCGTGTGCGCGCCGCCCTTCGCAGCCGAGCCCGAGGCCGCCGGGGCGGCCGCGAGGCCGAGCGCCGCGCGCGCCTCCTTCCAGCCGACGACTTTGTAGTTGCTGAATTCGCCGTCGTTGTCCTGGTCGGCGATGACGAGGATGCCCTCGGGGAAGGCGCCACCCATCGCCGCCGTCGCGACCGCGAGGCCCTCGGTCTCGCCGACCGCGTCCACCTTGCCGCCGGCGACTATCGTCATGCGGCCCTTGAGCGTCCCGTCCGCGTCATAGGCAGCGAGCTGCTCCGCCCCGGCATCCGCGACGACGATCGTGAGCGCGCCGTCCGCGCCGCGCGCAAGCGCGATGCCCTTCGCCTCCGCCGCGATGCTGCCGCGCGGCGCCGGGAGGTCGATGATCGTCCGCTCCGCATCCGTCTCGGGCTCGCCCGGGACCGACAGGACGCCGAGTATCTCGTCCGTGTAGTACACGGTGCCGGTCGCATCGTCCGCCGCGCAGTAGCCGACGCCCTTCCCCAGCGGCACGCGGCGCACGAGGCGGCCCTCGAGCGCCCCGCCCTTGCCGAAGATCTCCCACTGCAGCATCTCGCCGCTGTCGGTCATGCCGAGGGCGTAGCTGCGGCCGGTGATGGGGCTCTGGAAGCTGCAGAGGCCGGTCAGCTCGTCGTCCGCGGCAACGGGCGCACCCGGCAGGCGGGCGAGCTGGCCGGCGGCGTCGAACGTGAGGCCGATGAGCCCGGATCGCACCGGGTCGTAGGCCAGGACGAGCGAACCGGTGCGGCCGCCGAAATCGAACCCGTAGCGGACGTCCACGAGGTCCGCCTCGATCTCGGAAACGCGCTGCTTGAGGCTGCCGTCGAGGCCGTACACTTCCAGGCCCCCGGTGCCGCCGGCGCCGAGGATGAGGCTGCGGGAGGCGTCCTGCGGGTCCACCCAGACGGCGACGCCGTTCGCCCCGTCCTCCGCGGTGGGCGCGGTCTCGGCGGCCGCCGGGACGCCTGGAAGCGCTTGTTCCGCCTGGGTTTCGGACGACGGCCGGGAGCAGGCCGCCAGGGCCGCCATGGGGAGAAGAAGCCACGCGCGGTTCAGCATCGGCCTACCCTGCATCTGGACGGATTGAAATGAATGTTCTAAGTTTACACAAAATGGAAATTCTGTTTCAACCCGCGGCCGCCCGCACCCGGGCGGTGTCGTGAGACGCCTGCTCGCCGCCTTCGCGACCGGGACGGAAGCCCCGGCCATCCAGGACCCCGGCGAGGTGGACCGGCTCTATCGCCGCCACCGGGCCCGCATCCTCATCGCCATCACCATCGGCTACGCCTTCGCCTACACCTGCCGCCTCGCGCTCTCCGTCGTCAAGAAGCCGCTGATCGACGCAGGCGTCTTCTCGCCGCAGGACCTCGGTCTCATCGGCTCTGCTCTCTTCTACACCTATGCGCTCGGGAAGCTGGTCAACGGCTTCCTCGCCGACCACGCCAACATCAAGATCTTCTTCGCAACCGGCGTGATTGCCTCGGCGCTGATCAACATCGGCATGGGCTTCTCGACGCTGCTGTGGGTCTCCGTCGCGCTCTGGGCGCTGAACGGCTGGTTCCAGGGCTTCGGGGCGCCCTCGGGCGTCGTCGCGCTCACTGCCTGGTTCAGCAACCGCGAGCGCGGGCGCTTCTACGGCATCTGGAGCACGGCCCATTCCATGGGCGAAGGGCTCACCTACTACGTCGTCGCGCTGTTCGTCGCCTGGCTCGGCTGGCGCGCGGGGTTCTGGGTGCCCGGCATCTTCTGCGTGCTCGCGGGCCTTTGGATCTACGCGCTGATGCAGGACCGGCCGCGCACGCTCGGGCTCCCGACGATCGCCGACTGGAAGAACGACCACCTCGCCGAGGCCGCGCCCAAGGAAGCGCGGGTGCTGACGCTGCAGCTCTCGATACTGCGCATCCCGGCGATCTGGGTGCTGGCGCTCGCGAGCGCGACGATGTACGTGACGCGCTATGCGATCTCGAGCTGGGGCATCCTCTACCTGCAGGAAGACCGCGACTACAGCCTCGAGGCGGCCAGCATCTTCATGGGCATCGGGACGGCCGCGGGCATCGCCGGCTGCCTGCTGTACGGGTGGATCTCGGACCGCTGGTTCGAGGCGCGCCGGCCGCCCGCGAACTTCCTGTTCGCCGTCGCGGAGATCCTCGGCCTCGTGCTGATCTTCTTCGGCCCGCGCAATGCCGCGATGCTGACGTTCGCCTTCGTGCTCTTCGGCATCGGCCTGAACGGCCTCGTCACCTCGCTCGGCGGCCTGTTCGCGGTCGACATCGCGCCGAAGAAGGTGGCGGGCGCCGCGATGGGGCTGATCGGCGTCTTCAGCTACCTGGGCGCCGCCATCCAGGAAAACATCAGCGGCGCGCTGATCGAGCGGGGCATGCAGGTCGCGGGCGACGTGCGCACCTATGATTTCGGCCCCGCGATCGCGTTCTGGATC
>DASSUY010000115.1:0-6801 GCA_035706525.1 Steroidobacteraceae bacterium | reverse complement strand
AGGCGATCAAGTGGTTCGCCGAGACGAACGGCTCCGGGCTCGAGGAAGTCACGAGCGAGGTGGACCGCTACTGCGCCTGGCCCGGCCAGGCCTGCGGGTACAAGGTCGGCCACAGCGAGATCAACCGGCTGCGCGCGGCGGCGCAGCAGCGGCTCGGCGACAGGTTCGACCTCCGCCGCTTCGACGACCTCGTCGTGAAGGGCGGCGGCGTGCCGATGGTGGTGCTCGCGCGGAACGTCGAGGCGTTCGGGGGCTAGCGCGCGGCGCGGGGCTTGCGCGCCTTGGGCGGCGTCAGCCCGGGGAGGGCGTGCTCATCCGGCTGCGGCCTGCCGAGGCGCGTCTCGATCGGGATGAGCCCGCCCCAGGCCGGCCAGTCGAGGTCGGCCTTGTCATCGGCGGGCGGGCCCGAGCGGATCTTCGCCGAGGCTTCATCGATCGGAAGGCGCAGGAGCCGTGTCGCCTTCAGCTCTTTCGGCTTCACCGGCCGCAGGATGTCCCAGCGGCCCGGCATCAGGCCCTCCATGAACGCGCGCAGGCGTGCCGCTTTCTCCTCGGGATCGGTGACTTCTTCGGGTCGCCCGAGCAGCACAGCGGAGCGGTAGTTCACGGAGTGGTGGAAGGCAGAGCGCGTCAGCACGAGCGCGTCGAGCTGCGTGACCGTCACGCAGACGGTCGCCCCGCGCGCGGCCTCGAGCATGCGGCTCACGGCCGAGCCGTGCAGGTAGACGTGGTCGCCCTCGCGCCAGTAGAGCGTCGGGATCACGAGCGGCACGCCGCCGTGCACGAAGCCGACGTGGCAGACGAGCCCGGCGTCCAGGATCGCGTCGAGGGTCTCGCGGTCGTAGTGGCCGCGCTTGCGCAGCCGCTCGACGCGGACGCGCGCCGTCTTCGGCGAAGCGCGGCGCGCCTTCGTCAGCGCGGCCCCCAGCTCTTCGAGAAGCCGAGGCCCCAGGAGCGCGGGTCGTTGATCGTGATCGTCCCGGGCGGCGCGCTCTGCTGGTCGAAGAGGATCGCGCGCTCGTTGAAGACGTTGTCGACGTACGCGTAGACCTCCCAGTCGCCGGCCTCGAAGCCGACCTTCAGGTCGGTCAGCTGGTAGGCAGGCTGCAGGGTCGCGTCCGGGCCGATGCCGTTCAGCGAGTTGCCCGTGTACGTCCACTGCACGCGCCCGTACAGGTGCCCGCCTGCGATCTCGACCGGGTGCGTGTACTCGAGCCAGGTCGAGCCCTTCTCTTCCGCGGAGAACGGCAGGCGCTGGCCCGGCACGGTGCCGACCAGGTCGTTGCCGGAGGTCGTCTTCGGGTCGAGGAGCTGCAGGTTGAGGCCGAATTCCAGCGAGCCCCAGAGGTAGGCGCCGAAGTCGACGCTGACGCCCTTGATCTCGGCGTCGCCGACGTTCGTCACCATCACCGCGTACAGCGCGTCGTCGCCGGGGTCCACCACCTCGACCTGGTAGTCCTTCCACTTCATGTCGAAGGCGGTCAGGTTGAAGGTGTACTTGCCCCCGGCCCAGCGGCTCTTGAAGCCGAGCTCGTAGTTGTCGAGGAAGTCGGGATCGTAGTCCGCGGGCAGCACGACGCCCGGGCGCGTCACGTTCCGGCCGCCGGCGCGGAAGCCGTCGGAGAAGAGCGCATACGCCATGGCGTTCGGGTTGAACTTGTACTGCACGGAGAGCTTCTTCGTGACGTCGCTCGTCGTCGTCTTGCCCTCCTCGAAGAGGCCCGAGGACGAGCGCCCGTTCGGCTGCTGCGTGAAGTACTTGCGCTCGCGCGTGTGGTCGAACCAGCGCAGGCCCGCGGTGAGCGTCCAGTGATCGTCGGGCGAATAGCCGTACTCGCCGAAGGCCGCGATCTGCTCCGTGACCTGGTCGTTCTTGGAGTGGTAGAACGCGTTGTCGGTCGTGCCGGGCTCGACGCCGTAGTACGCCTGCCAGTAGGCGAATGACGGCGAGTCCTCGTAGTCGCGGATGCGGGTGAAGAAGTTGAAGCCGTTTTCCATGCGCTCGTAGAAGAGGCCCGCGAGCCAGGTCGTCTTCTCGGTCGCGCCCTGCAGGCGGAACTCCTGCGCCCAGCGGTCGGCATAGTCCCGGTCGCGCCAGCCGAGCCCCACGGGGTCCGGGCCCAGGTCGTAGTTCTGGTAGTACTGCCCGGAGACGCTCGAGAGGTAGAACGTGTAGTCCGTGTTGTCCTGGAAGTAGGAGATGTCGCGCGTGAAGTAGCTCGTCGCCGAGGTGAGCTGGCCCCAGCCGAGGTCGCCCTGCAACGTCAGCGCGAACTGCGTCCACTCGTCGCTCCGGTCCTCGTCGACGAAGCGCACGACGGCGAGCTCCCGGCCGGCGCGGAGCGTGTTGTCCTCGGAGTACGAGTTGCCGTCCATCTTCTGGTAGACGAGGCCGAGGTCGACGGTCCAGTCCTCGTTCGGCGTCCAGCGCAGTGCCGCGCGGCCTCCCGCGTATTCGGTGTGGTTGACGTCCTTTTCCACGAACGCGGCGTTGTCGAAGGTGCCGCCGAGGCTCTCGGCGAACACGTTGTCGATGAAGCCGGCGTCGCGGGCCGTGAAGCCGACGACGCGGATGGCGACGTTGTCGCCGAGCGGCACGTTGACGACGCCCGAGATCTCGTAGCCCTCGTCGCCGTCCTCCACGGTGTAGGCGTCGATCGCGACGTCCGTCTCGAAGCCCGATGGATCCGGCTTGTTCGTGATGTAGCGCAGGGTCCCCGACTGCGAGCTGGAACCGTAGAGCGTTCCCTGCGGGCCGGGCAGGGCCTCGATGCGCTCGATGTCCACGAGCCGGATCTCCGGCTGCAGGGAGCTCTGCGTGAGCGGCTGCTCGTCGAGGTAGATCGCGGCCGAGGAGTCCGCGATGAACGAGGAGGAGTCGTCCGCGACGCCGCGGAAGTAGATGGAGCCGCGGCCGGGCGTGGTCGCCGTGTACGACAGGCTCGGCACGAAGCGGGAGAAGTCGCCGATGCTGCTCAGGTTCGCCTTCTCGAGCTGCTCCTGGCTGATCGCCTGGATCTCCTGCGGGATGTCGATCAGCGTCTCTTCGCGCTTGCGCGCCGTGACGATCACCGCGTCGAGGTCCGTCGGCTGCACCGCCGGCACGTCCTGGGCGAGCGCCGCGGGCGCACAGGTTCCGGAGAGCGCTGCGGAGACCGCGTATGCGACCGGTTTCAAGGCGAGTTTCTTCTGCATATTCAGGCTCATGCGATTCCCCTCGAGCGCGCTGTCAGGCTGAGGATAAAGGAAGCGCGGAATCCGGGCCATACCGCTGCAAAACCGGCGCGAGCACCTCGATCAGCGGGGCGAGCTCGCGCTCGCACTTGCGCCAGGCGCCGATCGACGAGTCGTAGATCGGGCGGCGCACCTGCTCGGAGCTCGCCGTGCGGATCGGCCGCTCCGTCTCGTGGAAGCGCAGGCACGCGTCCTCCCATGGAAGCCCGCAGAAATCCAGCAATCGGCGCGCCTGCCCTTCGAGGTCGGCGACCACCTGCTCGTAGTCGACGTCCAGCACCCGGCCCGGCATCACGGCATGCCAGTGCGCCATCATCCGGTCGTATTCGAGGTAGTACTCGCCGAGTTCAGTGAGGTCGTAGGTGAAAGGCTGCCCGCGCGCGAACAGCTGCCGGTAACACGACCAGCAGGCGTCCAGCGGGTGGCGCCGCGCATTGATGAAGCGCGCATTTGGCAGTGCAACAGCGAGCAGGCCGAGGCTCGGGAAGTTGTTCGGGTTCTTGTCCACGAAACGCGGCGCGCCGCGCCGGTACTGCCGCGTCGAGTCGAGGTAGGCGCGGCCGAGCGCGGTCAGCTCCGCATCGGAGAATTCGAGGACGGCCTCCGGGTAAGCCCTGCGCCCGCGGTCGCGCCGGATGCCGAGGATGATCCGCCCCACTTCCGGCAACTCGTGCGTCGCGTCCACCTGCGAATGGCTCGCGAGGATCTGCTCGAGCAGCGTCGATCCGGAGCGGGGGAGGCCGACGACGAAGATGGGCGCCGGATCCGGGTCGCCGGCCGCGGCGTGGCGCGCGAGGAAGCCGGCATCGAACACCGTGCGGATACGCTCGTTCAGGACTTCCGTCTGCACCGGGTCGTAGCTCTCGAGGCGGCGGCGAGTGCGATTGCCCTCGACGTAGAGCTCGAAGGCGCGCGCGTGCTCGCCGCGGTCCTCGAGCGCCTTCGCGATGGCGAAGGAGAACTGCACGCGCGCCTCGTCGGCGAGCCCCGGCCTCGCGTGCTCCGCCTGCATCGCCTCGAGCTCCGCATCCGTGAAGCGGAAGGTCTTGAGGTTCGAGAGGCTCCACCAGGCCTCGCTGTATCCGGGGCGCAGCGCCGCCGCGCGGCGGTACGCCTCCACGGCCTCCTCGTGGCGCCCGACCGTCTTCAGCACGTTGCCGAGGCCGACGAAGGCCGGCGCCGAGGCCGGGTTCGCCTCGATCGCGCGGCGGTAGGCGGCGATCGCCGCGTCGTGGCGGTTCGAGCGCGCCTCGACGTTGGCGACGTGGATCTGCACGTTGGCGGATCGCGGGTTGAGGAGCGCCGCGCGCTCCACGGCGATGCGCGCGCCCGGCAGGTCGAGCTTCTCGAGGCGCACGCGCGAGAGGTCGATCCAGGCGGCGAGGTAGTCCGGCGCGATCTCGACCGCGCGGGCGAGCAGCTGCTCCGCCTGTCCGTAGTGTTCGGTCTGGAGGGCGATCAGCGCGAGCAGCCGCAGCGCCTCGACGTTCCGCGGGTCCTCGGCGAGCAGCTCGCGGTAGATGGCTTCGGCCTGCTCCAGCCGTCCCGCGCGCTGGTGGACGGCCGCCTCCGCGATTTTCTCGCGCGCCGGATCGGCGAGCAGGAACTCCTGCATCGCGGCCTGCGCCTCCAGCGGCTGTTCCGCCTCCGAGAGCGCGTGCACGAGCGAGAGCCGCGCCGCGGTCAGCTTCGGGTCGAGCGCGAGCGCGCGTCGGAAGCACGCCGCCGCCTCGTCCGCGCGCCCGAGCTGCAGGAGGCTGCGGCCGAGCTCCTCGTGGCCCTTCGCGTAATCCGGCTCGTCGGCCGCGAGCCGGCTCAGCATCGGCTCGGCCTCCGCGCCGCGGCCCTGGCGGTTCAGCGCGGCACCGAGCAGGGCGGTCAGGTTCGGCTCGCCGGGAAAGGCGGCGAGACCTTCGCGGCAGAGCTTCTCGGCGAGCGCGGCATCGCCCGTACGCAGGACGCCGAGCGCGCGCTCGAACGCGCCGCGAAGCTGTGCGATGTCGACGATGGAAGGGTCCCCCGCTGCCTGGCCGGGACCATGATAGCGGCATCCCCACCGCCGCTTGCACGCGGGCAAGCCGCGCTTCGGCCTTACGCCGGTCGCGGCGCGGCGTGTTGCGAGGACAGGGCGTTGACGAGCTCCTGGATCGTCTCGGCCGCGACGGGCTTCGTCAGGTGCCGGTCGAAGCCCGCCTCGATGGCGCGCCGCCGGTCTTCCTCCTGGCCCCAGCCGGTGACGGCGACGAGTGGAATGCCCGCGCCCCAGCCCGTCGTGCGGATGCGGCGCGCCACCTCGAAGCCATTGAGGTCGGGCAGGCCGATGTCGAGCAGGACCACGTGCGGCACGAACGAGCCGCCGAGCTCGAGGGCTTGCGTGCCGTTGTAGGCGACCGCCGTGCGGTGCCCGGCGAGCTCGAACAGCGTCGCGCAGCTGTCGGCCGCGTCGCGGTTGTCGTCCACGACGAGGATGCGCAGCGTCGTCGTGGGCGCCGGCGGCGAGCGCGCCTCCGTCTCCTCCGCGGCCGGCACGCTCTCGACCGGCAGCCGCACGATGAATTCGCTGCCGCGCCCGGGGCCGGCGCTGCGGGCCTCCACGGTGCCGCCATGCAGCTCGACGAGGCCACGCACCATGGCGAGGCCGACGCCGAGCCCGGCCGCGGCGTCGTCGCGCGCCGCCGGGCCCTGCGAGAACAGGGTGAAGAGCTTCGGCAGCATCTCCGGCGCCATGCCGATGCCGTCGTCCCGCACGCAGACGGTGAGGCCGTCGCTGCCGTTGGTTGCGGTGAGCTCGATGTGCCCGCCGGGGGAGGTGTACTTCGCCGCGTTGATGAGCAGGTTCGAGAACACTTGCGCGAGGCGCACGGGGTCGGCGACCAGCCAGACCGCGTGGTCCGGCAGCGTGATGCGGAGCTGGTGCCGCTTGGTGTCGATGAAGGGCTTGGCCGCCTCGATCGAGGTTTCGACGACGCGCGCGAGCGACATCGGCTCCTTCTTGAGCTCGAGGACGCCCCGCGTGATGCGCGAGATGTCGAGCAGGTCGTCGAGCAGCCGGCTCATGTGGCCGACCTGGCGTTCCAGCACGCCATAGGCCTGCGCCCGCTGCTCCGCGCTCGTGCCCGGCATGCGAAGCGCCCCCACCGCGTAGCGGATCGGGGCGAGGGGGTTGCGCAGCTCGTGCGCGAGCATCGCGAGGAACTCGTTCTTGCGCCGGTCGGCTTCCTTCAGCGCGTCCTCGCGCCCGCGCAGCGCGTGCTCGAGGCGGATGCGCTGGATGAAGTCGCTCGCCTGGCGGCAGTAGAGCGCGAGCCGGCGCATCTCCGCCTCGGTCGGCCGGTGCGGGGAGGGGAAGTGCACGGAGAGCGCGCCGAGCGTCGCGCCGTCGGCGGCGAACAGCGGCACGGCAATGACGGCGCGGTAGCCGGCCGCCTGGGCCGTCTCGCGGAACGGCGCGTACTCCGGGTCCGCCATCACGTCCTCGATCACGATGGGCCGGCCGGCCGCGAGCGCGCGGCCGCAGGCCGGGCGCTGGTCGTCCGCCGGGATGTGCTCGAAGACCCCCATGAACGC
>DASSUY010000114.1:0-2317 GCA_035706525.1 Steroidobacteraceae bacterium | reverse complement strand
CGGGCGAGGCGCCAGCGCGCGCTCGAGGCGACGCTGGAGGCGGCGCGCCAGAAGTACGAGGTGATCGTCGAAGCCTCGCCGGCGCGGCAGGCGAGGGCGGAGTAAAAGGGGACGCTCACCTTTTCCGGGATCGCCGCAAGGACGCACGACCTCGAAAAAGGTGAGCGTCCCCTTTTCCAAAAAAGAAAACGGCGGCCGGGTCACCCCGGCCGCCGCCTTTATCGACTGCCTAGCCGATATTACGAGCTGGGCTGCTGGCTCGGGGAAGAGATCGCGTTGATCGCTTCCTGCAGCTTGGCCGCGCCCTCTTCGCTCTTGCCCTCGGAGCAGAGCTTCGCGCCCTCATCACGGGCGGCCTTGGCGGCGCTCAGCTGCTCAGCCGTCGCAGCGGCAGCAGCCTGGTCGTACTGGGCCTGCAGCGAGGCACAGTCCTGACCGCCGGCCTGGGTGGTGTCCTGCGCAAACGCGGCAGGGGCGAGGACGAGCGCAGCGCTCGCGATGACAGCATGACGAATCTTCATTGAGAACTCCTTCACTAGTTCACTAGCGGATCTTGTTGTGGCCGCAACCGGCACGTGCATATCAAACACGATCCGGGGCGAAATTAGGCGACCGTGCCGTCTGCTAACAGAGACAGGATTTCGGCTGACGAGAGTCCGAGTTCCTCCGACAAAACCGCCCGCGTGTCGGCGCCGAGAACCGGAGGTGGAATCGAGTATTTGATCGCAGAACGCGAGAAAAACAGGGGATTTTTCACCTGCGGCAACTGGCCGCCCAGCGCGTGCGGCAACTCGAACCGAAGGCCCCGGTGCCTCACCTGGGGCTCCTTGAAGACATCCGCGATGCTGTTGATCGGGCCGCAGGGAACCTTGGCGCGCGTCAGCAACTTCACCCAATCGCGCGTAGTCCTCTTCCGACACAGCTTCTCGACGGCCGTGACGAGCACCGCCCGGTGCTTCACGCGCCCGGCGTTCGTCGTGAACCGCGGGTCCTTCGCGAGCTTCGCCGCACCCGCCGCCTTGCAGAAGTCCGCGAACTGCCGGTCATTGCCGACCGCGAGCATGAGCCACGAATCGCGCGTCGGGAACGCCTGGTACGGCACGATGTTCGGGTGCGCCGTGCCGCGCCGCACCGGCGGCTTGCCGGAGACGAGGTAGTTGAGCGCCTGGTTCGCGAGCGCGGCGACCTGCGTGTCGAGCAGCGCGAGGTCGATGTAGTCGCCGCGCCCCGACTGCTCGCGCTCGTGCAGCGCCGCGAGGATGCCGATGGCCGCATACAGGCCGGTGATGAGGTCCGAGACGGCGACGCCGACCTTGACCGGCCCGCCACCGGGCTCGCCGTCCGGCACGCCGGTCACGCTCATGAGTCCCGACATCGCCTGGATCATCGCGTCATAGCCCGGGTCCTGCGCGGCCGGGCCGTCCTGGCCGAACGCCGAGATCGAGCAGTACACGATCTTCGGGTTCACGCCCTTCAGCGACTCGTAGCCGAGGCGGTACTTCCTGAGCGTGCCGACCTTGAAGTTCTCGATGAAGACGTCCGCGCGCATCGCCAGCGAGCGGATGATCTGCTGGCCGGCGGGCTTCGTGAAATCGATCGCGAGCGATCGCTTGCCGCGGTTCGTGCTCGCGAAGTACGCGGCCTCCGCGGTCGGCTTGCCCTTGCCGTCCTTGACCCAGGGCGGTCCCCAGTGGCGCGTGTCGTCGCCGCTGCCGGGCTTCTCGATCTTCCAGACCGTCGCGCCGAGGTCGGCGAGCAACTGCGTCGCCCAGGGGCCCGCGAGGATGCGGCTGAGATCCAGGACCTTGATGCCGGCGAGGGGACCCATGGGCCGCAATCTTAGCGGTGCCGGGCCGTAGTTTTCGTAGTTATTGCGCGCGTTGCCGGGGTCGCAGGACCGGGATCGTCACGCGCAATAACTACGAAAACTACGGCCCGGCACCGCCGAGATACCGCTCGGCTTCCTCCAGCGAAATCACTTCCGCGTACTTCGCCTGCAGGTCGAACAGGTTGGCCTCGTGCGGCGCCGGATGGCGGTCGCCGACGGCCTCGCGCACCACCAGCGGCACGAAGCCGTGCTGGCAGGCGTCGACGGCGCTCGCGCGCACGCAGCCGGAGGTGGAGACGCCCGCGATGAGCACGGTGTCGACGCCGAGGGCGCGCAGCGCCTCCGCGAGCCCGGTGCCGAAGAACGCGCTTGCGTACTGCTTCGTGAAGACCTGCTCGCCGGGCCGGGGCTCCAGCCCCTGCGCGAACGCCGCGAGCTCGGGGTGCCGCCCGCGCTCGAAGCTCGCGAGCGCGGGGAGCTTCCTGAAGA
>DASSUY010000113.1:0-6973 GCA_035706525.1 Steroidobacteraceae bacterium | reverse complement strand
GACGCCGAGCTCGCCTCCGACCTCGTCGGTCCGCTGATCGACCGCGTCAGCCACGGCTACCTGCGCTGGATGCAGTCCGACAACAGCCTCGACCCGATCCGCGAGCACCCGCGCTTCGCGGCACTCATGCAGCGCGCGGCTGACCGGCTCGCGCGCGAGGACTCCACCGCGGCCGGAACGGCCGCGGCGGCGCGCAGTCAGAACGCTTAGGAGGAGCCGCCCATGAAAACACTCCCACGTCTCGCGGCCGTCGCCGCGGCGGCCCTGGCCGCCGCCTGCGCCTCGTCGCCCCAGAAGCCGCAGTCCATGCTGGACCCGGAGGCGAACTTCGGCGCCTACCGGACCTTCGCGCTGCCGGAGGCCGGCGCCGGCGGGGAGGGCCAGGGGAAGCCCGCCTCCATCGTCGACGGCTACATCCGCGGCGCAATCGCCCAGGAAATGAAGGGCAAGGGCTATGTCGAGGCCGCGGCCGGCGAGAAGCCGGACCTGCGCGTCGAGTACGAGGCCGCCAAGGCCGAGAAGCTCAAGAACAACCCCTTCCGAATCGGCGTGGGCGTCGGCGGCTACGGCAGCAACGTCGGCGGCAGCGTCGGCGTCGGGAGCCCGAGCGTCAAGAACGTCACGGAAGGTTCCCTCGTCATCCACGTCATCGACACGGCGCGGAACGCCGAGTCCTGGCGCAGCGGGATCACGCGCGAGATCGGCAAGGGAAACATCAAGCGGGAAACGGTCGACGCGGCGGTCGCCGAAGCCTTCGAGGACTTCCCGCCGCGCACGGCGCGCTGATTGATCGATTCCGCGGCCGCGGCGGTGCGCATCGCGCGGGACGTGCGCGAGACGCCGCTCGTCGTCTCGCGGGCGCTCTCGGCGGCGACGGGTGCAACCGTGCTGCTGAAGCTAGAGAACCGCCAGGACACCGGCGCCTTCAAGCTGCGCGGGGCGGCCAACAAGCTGATGAAGCTGCCGCGCGGGCGTGCCTCGGGCGGGATCGTCGCGGCCTCTGCGGGGAACCACGCGCTCGCCGTCGCGACGATGGGCGGCCGCCTCGGCATCCCGGTCGAAATCTTCGTCTCGGAGCGGCTGCACCCGAAGAAGCGCGCGCGGATCGAGGCGCTGGGGGCGACGCTTCGCGTCGTCGCGGGCGATGCGCTGGCCGCTGAACTCGCCGCGACGCGCGAGGCCGCCGATTCCGGGCGGCCGAATGTTTCGCCGTACAACGACCTCGACGTCGTCGAAGGGCAGGGCACGATCGCGGCCGAGCTGCTGCGCCAGCTGCCCGCGACGGGCTTGGCCCGCCTCGACGCCGTGTTCGTCGCGGTCGGAGGCGGAGGGTTGATCGGCGGCATCGGCAACCACCTCGCGGCGCATTCGCCGGGCAGCGAGGTCGTCGGCTGCTGGCCGGCGAACTCGGACGTCCTGCTCCGTTGCCTCGAGGCCGGCGAGATCCGGGATTTCCCCAGCACCGACACCTGGTCCACGAGCACGGCGGGCGGCATCGAGCCGGGCGCGGTCACCTTCGACCTGTGCCGCCGCGTGATCGGCCGGGGCCTCACGGTCGGCGAGGACGAGATCCTCGCCGCCGCGCGGCTCGTCCTGCGGGAGGAGGGAATGCTGGTCGAGGGCGCGGCCGGCGTCGCCGTCGCTGCCTTCCTCAAGGCGGCCGCCGACTATGCCGGCAAGACCGTCGCGATCGTCATCTGCGGCGGCAACGCCGATCCGGCTTTCGAGGCCGCCGTCCGCGAGGGATGACGCCGCCGAGCCGTGCGCGACCCGCCCGATTCGGGTCTAATTGCCGCTTCCACGGGGGGAGACCGCATGCAGAACGTCAGCCGCCGCAATTTCCTCGGATTGACCGCCGCGGGCGCTGCCGTCGTCGCCGCCGGCCTCGACTCGCGTGCCGCCGTCGCGGCCGAGCCGGCCGGCTCCCCGGCGGCGAAGGCGCAGCCGATCACGGCGACGGAGCGCGAGGCTCGCATAGCCAAGCTCCAGTCCCTGATGCAGCGCGAGCGCATCGCCGCGGTCCTCGTCGAGGCGGGCTCCTCGCTCGAGTATTTCACCGGCATCCGCTGGTGGCGCTCGGAGCGCACGACGGCGGCCCTCATCCCGGCATCGGGCGAGACGATCGTGGTCACGCCTTTCTTCGAGAAGCCTTCGATCCAGGAATCCCTGCAGGTCAAGGCGGACGTCCGCCCCTGGCACGAGGACCAGAGCCCCTTCGAGCGCATCGCGGACGCGATGAAGTCGCTGAAGGCCGAGGGCCCGCTCGCGGTCGAGTGGACGACGCGCTTCTTCATCGTGGACCACGTCAGGGCCGTGCGCGGCTTCGACCGCGAGATCGTCTCCGGCGAGGCGCTCGTGAACGCCTGCCGCATGGTCAAGTCGCCTGCGGAGCTCGCGCTCCTGCAGGCATCGAACGACGTCACGCTCGCGGCGATCCGCCATGTCCACGAGAACCTCAAGGGCGGGATGAAGGCGACGGACATCCGCGAGATGCTCGAGGGCCGCATCGTCGAGCTCGGCGGCGACGAACCGTTCTCGCTCGTGCTGTTGAACGAGGCGAGCGCCTACCCCCACGGCAGCGGGCATCCGCAGGAGGTGCGCGAGGGCTCGACGATCCTCCTCGACACCGGCTGCAAGGTCCACGGCTACTCCTCCGACATCTCGCGCACCTGGGTGCACGGGACGCCGAGCAAGCGCCAGCGCGAGGTCTGGGACATGGTGAAGCGCGGCCAGGAGATCGCGCTCGAAACGGCGAAGGTCGGCGTGCCGGTCGGCGACGTGGACGTCGCCGTGCGCAACTACTACGAAGGGCTCGGCTGGGCGAAGGACTACGGGCTGCCCGGCACCTCGCACCGCACCGGCCATGGCATCGGCATGGATGGCCACGAGCCCCCGAACCTGATGCGCGCGGACCGCAGGCCTTTCGAGGTCGGCATGTGCTTTTCGGACGAGCCGGGCATTTACATTCCCGGCGAGTTCGGCATCCGCATGGAAGACTGCTGGCACCTGGGCGAGCAGGGGCCGAAGCTGTTCACCGGCCTCGCAAAGTCGATCGACGAGCCGATCTAGCGCCCAGGTCCGGCGGCAACTTTCGGCGGGCCGGACTGTCACACGGGTGGCGGGCGCCGGCCGGCGCGAGGGGGGTGCATGGGCAAGCTGACGAGTCTCCTGGGACTGCTGGCGGTCGGTTTCGGCGCGGCCACGGCACTCGCCGCCGATCCGCCCAAGGAGGAGGCGAAGCAGGAAACCGCCGCCGCCAGGCCGGAGACGAAGGCGGCCGCCAACGGGGAGCTGAAGCTGCCGCCCGGCTGGAAGAAGACGAAACGCGGCAAGTACGAGCTCTACTGCAAGACCGAGGCGCCCATGGGCACGCGGCTCAAGTCCACGACCTGCTACGACGAGGACAACATGCGCAACTACATCCTCGCGCTGGAGGAGAACAAGGCCGACGTCGACCGGATCCGGGCCACCTGCTCGAACGTCTGCGTCTGCGGGGATCCCTCTGCCTGCTGAGGCGGTGAATCCCTGGTCGCTCGCGGGCTTTCGCGCCGTCGTCAGCGGCGCGACCAGCGGCATCGGGCTCGCGACCGCCCGCGAGCTCGCGACGCTCGGCGCCGAGGTGCTCGTGGTGGCCCGGAGCGCGGAGAACGTCGAATCGACCGTCGAGTCGCTGCGGGCGGATGCGCTGAAGGCGCACGGCTGCGCCGCGGACCTCGCCGCCGAAGCGGGCCGCCGCGCGGTGCGGGATCGCGTCGACGCGCTCTGGGGCGGCCTGGAAATCCTCGTCAACAACGTCGGCATGAACCTGCGCGCACCCACGGCGGAATACCCGCTGGAAGGTTTGCGGCAGGTCATGGCCGCCAACGCCGAGTCCGCGTTCGGGCTGTGCCAGCTCTGCTACCCGCTGCTGCGCGCCGCGCGCGGGACGATCGTCAACGTCTCCTCGATCGCGAGCCGCACCGTGATCGGGACGTCGACCGCGGCCTACTCGATGTCGAAGGCCGCGGTGGACGCCATGACCGACTTCCTGGCGGTCGAATGGGGCCGCGACGGCATCCGGGTCAACGCGGTGCATCCCTGGTACATCCGCACGCCGCTGGTGGCGGGAGTGCTGGCCGACGAGGCGCGGCGCGCGCGCATCGTGGGCGCGACGCCGCTCGGCCGCGTCGGCGAGCCCGAGGACGTCGCGCGGGTGATCGCCTTCCTCGCGCTGCCCGCCTCGAGCTACGTGAGCGGTGCGCACATCCCGGTGGACGGGGGCTTCGAGCGGGTCGGCATCCTGCCGTAGCGGGTAAAGAAAAGGCCGCCCGAAGGCGGCCTTTCCGTGCGAGCCCGGACCGGGCTCAGTCCTCGCGCTGCTTGGACGGGTTCTGGCCGGGCGTCGTGCCCTCGCCGGGTTGTCCCTTGCGATTGCGTTCGTCGTTTTCCTCGGGACGTGCCTGGCGGCGGCCGCCCTCGTTGCTGTCGTCGTCCGGCATGCCGGGGTTCGGGTTGCGTGGATTCTCGCTCATGGATCCCTCCTTGGTGGGTATGCCCGGGCACCATAGGCCCTGCGCTGCGCAAACTCAGCCGGACAAGGCTGAAACGTCGTGGGCCAAGACCGTCGGACGATGCCGCAACTTTTCCGGGTCGGCGCTTGTCCATAGCGCCGGGCGTGGTGTCCGAGGGAGGTCCCGTGAAGACGTCGAAGCAACTGAGCGCAACCCTGCTGGCATGCCTGCTGGTCGCGACCGGCGCCATGGCTTTCACGGCCGACCCGCCGCCGGCCGATGCGCCGGCCGCGAAATCCCCGGCCGCCAAGGAAACGGAGGAGTTCCAGCCGCCCCCGGGCTTCGCCCGCAAGACGCGCGGCAAGCTCGTCCTCTATTGCAAGCGCGACAACGCGCTCGGGACACGCATCCGCACGGAAAGCTGCTACAACGAGTCGCAGATGCGCGAATACATGCTCGCGCTCAAGCAGCAGCAGCAGGACGTCGACCGCATCCGCAACAATTGCGGCAACATCTGCGTGTGCGGGTCGCCGGAAGCCTGCAATCCGAACATCATCAAGTAGCGCCCCGGGCGATGCGGGCGCACTTGCTGCCGCGTGCGGGCCTCGTGGCCGCGGCCTGGCTTGGCCTCCTGGCGCCGGCGGCCTTGTGGGCGGATGACGCCGCCCGCATCAGCCGCCTCGAATCGGAGGTCCAGCAGCTGCGCCGGCAGGTGGACGAGCAGGCCCGGCGCATCCAGCGGCTCGAGGAGGCGTTGAAGGTCCGGAGCGAAGGCGCCGCGAAGGCGTCGGCGCCACGCCGGCCGTCGCCCGCGACCGCGCCCGCCGCCCCCGTCACCGGGCGCGAGCCCTGGCATTCCGCAGCAGCCTGGAATCGCGTCCTGCCCGGCATGACCTCCGCCGAGGTCGCCGCCATCCTCGGCGCGCCGACGTCGGTGGACGAATTCGACGCGCTGAAGACGATGTTCTACCGCGGCACCACGGGGCAGGGCGCCGAGCTCGCGGGCCACGTGAACCTTCGCGAGGACCGCGTGGTCGCGGTCTCACCGCCCGGATTCCCGCCGGTACACTAAGCCCATGAGATACCTGATCGCGCTGCTCGTCTCCCTCGCGGCCACTGCCGCCCACTCCGCCGACCCGCACTCGTATGCGGAGCCGGACAAGTTCCTCGTGCGGCACGTCTCGCTCGACCTGACCGCGTTCTTCGAGCTGCATCGCCTCAAGGGCGTGGCCGAGCTCGTGGTCGAGCAGAAGGACCCGACCGCCGACACGCTGAACCTCGACACCCGGGACCTGGAGATCGAAAGCGTGCGGCTCGTCGAGGCGAGCGGGCGCGAGAAGGTCCTGGCGTACCAGCTCGGCGAGCGCGATCCCGTGCTCGGCAGCCGGCTCTCGATCATGTTTCCGCATTGCTGCGCGGCGACGCAGGAAATGCGGATCCGCATCGCCTACCGCACCTCGAACGAGGCGAATGCGCTGCAATGGCTCGAGCCTTCGCAGACCGACGGGTCGAAGCCCTACGTCTACAGCCAGGGCCAGGCGATCCGTACGCGCAGCTGGATCCCGCTGCAGGACTCACCCGCGGTGCGAGTCACCTACAGCGCGGTGCTGCGCACGCCTCCCGACCTCGTCGCCGTCATGAGCGCCGCGCGCGTCGAGAAGCCCGGCGACGGGCCGGGCATCCACCGCTTCGAGATGCGCCAGCCGATCCCGTCCTACCTGATCGCCTTCGCGATCGGCGACCTCAGGTTCCACGCGTTCAGCGAGCGCACGGGCGTGTGGACCGAGCCGGCGCGCCTGCCCGCGGCCGCGGAGGAGTTCACGGACCTGCCGCGGATGCTAGCGGCGGGGGAGAAGCTCGCCGGGCCCTACCGCTGGGATCGCTACGACATCCTCGTCATGCCGCGGAGCTTCCCGTACGGCGGCATGGAGAACCCGCGCCTGTCCTTCATTTCGCCTTCCGTGGTGGCCGGCGACCGCAGCCTCGTCTCGACGGTCGTGCACGAGCTCGCGCATTCCTGGTCGGGCAACCTCGTGACGATGGCGAGCTGGGACGATTTCTGGCTCAACGAAGGGACGACGAGCTACCTGCAGCGGCGCATGTCGGAGGAGATCTACGGCAAGCGCTTCGCGGACATGGAGGACGTCATCGCCCATGACGAGCTCGTGCAGGCGATCGAGGACATGAAGGCTGCCGGCAAGCCCGCCGACAGCAACCTGAAGCTCGACCTCGCCGGCCGCGATCCGGACGAGGGCTCCTCCGACGTCGCCTACGAGAAGGGCCGCTGGTTCTTCGGCTTCCTCGAGAGCCGATTCGGCCGCCCTGCCTTTGATGCGTTCCTGCGCGAATACTTCGACGCGCACGCGTTCCAGAGCATGACGACCGAGGGATTCCGCGACTGGCTGCTGTCGCGCCTCGCGCGGCCGGGCGCGCCGCGGATCACGACGGAGGAAATTGACGCCTGGCTCTACGGCCCGGGGCTG
>DASSUY010000112.1:0-12473 GCA_035706525.1 Steroidobacteraceae bacterium | reverse complement strand
GAGGCGCCGGTGATGTCGATGATCCGCGCGTTCCGCGAGCTGCCGCCGAACTGCAGGATCTTGCCCGGCCGGTACATGGCGGCGCTCGAGTCGCTGCCGGTCGGCCCGCCGTGCGTCCCGAGCAGCGTGACCGAGCCGTTGCCCGAGGTGTTCACGTAGTACATCCGGCCGTTGCTGTCGTAGCCGAACAGGCGGCCGTCCGGCGCGATGAAGTTGCGCGCGTACATGAAATCGAGGCTGCTCGTGTCCGCGCCGGTCAGGAGGCGGAACGTGCCCGAGGTGCTGCGGATCTCGGGCCGGTCCGTGCCGCCGGACCCGCCCTGGATGTAGGTCTCGCCGTTCAGGAGCGTGATGGACGAGGAGTACCAGCGCGCCCGGTTCATCGTGTTCGTGCGCGTCAGCGTGTTGCTGCCGTAGGCGAACAGGTTGCTGTTGTTGTTGCCGGTGTTCGTGGTCGAGGTGCCGGTCCAGTTGTCGCCGCCGGCGATGAAGACCTGGCCGCCGCCCGGTACCACGAGCTGCGAGCTGCAGAAGATGTCGGTGCCGGAGGTGTTCGGGAGCGTGAGGTGCCCGCCGTTCAGGCCGCCGGCCGGATCCCAGACGTCGTAGATGAAGCTCGCGGTCTGCTGGCCGTCCGCCTTGGAGCCGTAGCTCAGGACGCGGCCGTCGGGCATCAGCACCGCGTGGACGGCGATGACCGGCCAGGGGTAGACCTGTGACCAGGCGCCGGTGACGTTGTTGGCGGCCGCGGGCAGGGCGGCGATTGACAAGGCAAGGACGGAAGAAAGACGGCTCACGGCCGTCGCCACGCGACGAACTGCGCCTGTAGGCACTGGCATCCCCTCGATCGTTCTTCGTTGTCGGCGCCACCCCGCTCCGGGCCCGGGCCGCCGCTCGGGTGGAGCATATCGGCGGTCGCCGGCCGGGTGGCTCATGTTGACATAACGACGGCCGGCCCCCGTAGAATTGTGACGCAGCTAACAGGGACCGCGACAGCGGCCGTACCGCGGGAATCCCGTGGATTCCGCCCCTGGGGCGGGTGGGCGGCGGTGCTGTGCCATAATCGCGCGCCCGAATCGGGCCGCGATCCGGCCCCGCAGAGGAATGACATGGATTTTCTGATCTCGCCCGCCTGGGCCCAGGCTGCCGGAGCGCCGCAGGGAAGCCCGCTGATGACGGTCCTGCCGCTCCTGCTCATCTTCGTCGTCTTCTACTTCCTGCTGATCCGCCCGCAGTCCAAGCGCGCGAAGGAGCATCGCGAGATGGTCGCGAAGCTCTCCGCCGGCGACGAGGTCGTGACCACGGGCGGCCTGCTCGGCCGACTGACCGAGGTGGGCGAGCACTTCGTGACCCTGCAGGTCGCATCCGGGGTCTCGATCCAGGTCCAGAAGTTCCAGGTCGCCCAGCTGGTGCCGAAGGGCACGTTCAAGGGCGCCTGAGCGCCCCGGGCCCGCGCGCTTGCAACGCTATCCCCTGTGGAAGGGAGTCCTGCTGGCGGCCATCATGGTCGCGGCGATCCTGCTCGCGCTCCCGAACTTCTACGGCGAGGCGCCGGCGCTCCAGCTGTCGCGCCGTGACCGCGGGGCGTTCGACGAGGCCGCGACCGCCTCCATCGTCGCCTCGCTGACCGAGGCCGGCCTCGCGGCCGACCGCACCTGGGTGGACGACGACGGCCGCTTCTGGGCGCGGTTCCGCCGCGTCGACGACCAGCTGAAGGCGCGCGACGTCATCCAGGCGGCCCACGAGGGCGAGTACGCGATCGCGCTCACCACGGCCTCGCTCGCGCCGGCCTGGCTGCAGGCCCTCGGGCTCGAGCCCATGAGCCTCGGCCTCGACCTGCGCGGCGGCATGCTGCTCGTCTACGAGGTCGACACCCAGGGAGCGGTCACCCAGCTGCTGCAGCGCATGGAATCGGACTTCCGGAAGGTCCTGCGCGACGCGCGGATCCCGTACCAGGAGGTCGCGGTCTCCGGCACTTCCGTGCAGGTGACGCTCAAGGATCCGGGGCAGGCGGGGGCGGCGCGCAAGGCGCTGCTCGCCTACGACCGCCAGCTGACGCTCGCGGACGGCGCGGCCCCCGGCATGCTGACCGCGACGCTCGGCGAGGCCGAGATCAAGGAGCGCCAGGGATTCGCGATCCAGCAGAACATCACGGCCCTCGAGAACCGCGTCAACGCACTCGGCGTCGCCGAGACCGTCGTGCAGCGGCAGGGGCAGAACCGGATCGCGGTCCAGGTCCCGGGCGTGCAGGACGCCTCGGAGGTCGTGCGCCTGCTCGGCAAGGTCGCGACCCTCGAGTTCCGGCTGGTCGACCCGGTCAACAGCCCGCTCGAGGCGCAGCGCACCGGCCGCGCGCCGCTCGGGACGAAGCTCTACAGGATGAAGGACGGGTCGCCGGTCCTCCTGAAGCGCGACGTGATCGCGACCGGCGAGCAGCTCATCGACGCGACGTTCGCGCCGTCGCAGGGCGAGCCCGCCGTGTCCGTCAAGCTCGACGCCCGCGGGGGCGACGAGATGCTCCGCACGACGCGCGAGAACCTGAACCGCCCGATGGCGGTCGTGTTCATCGAGAAGGAGCGTGAGATGGTGCAGCGCGACGGCAGGGAGGTCGCCGTCGACCGCTCGAAGGAGGAGGTCATCAGCGTCGCGACCATCCGCGGCGTCTTCTCCAACAACTTCCAGATCACCGGCCTGTCGGCGGCGGAGGGCACGGAGCTCGCGAAGCTCCTGCGCGCGGGCGCGCTCGCAGCCCCGATCGTGATCGTCGAGCAGCGCGTGATCGGCCCGAGCGTCGGCGAGGACAACATCAAGGACGGCACGAACGCGCTCCTGATAGCCGGCGTCGCGCTGTTCGCGTTCATGCTCGCCTACTACAAGGTGTTCGGGCTGATCGCGGACATCGTGCTGCTCACCAACGTGATCCTGACGGTCGCGATGCTCGCGCTCTTCAACGCGGCGCTCACGCTGCCGGGCATCGCCGGCATCGTGCTCACCGTCGGCACTGCGGTAGACGCCAACATCCTGATCTACGAACGCATCCGCGAGGAGCTCAAGGTCGGCGCGACGCCGTGGGCCGCGATCAATGCCGGCTTCGACAAGGCGTTCTCGGCCATCGCGGACTCGAACGTCACGATGTTCATGTCGGGCATCGTGCTGTTCCTCTTCGGCTCGGGCCCGGTCCGCGGCTTCGCGGTGACGATGATGATCGGTATCGCCGCCTCGATGTTCACGGCGCTGATCGGCAGCCGTGCGCTCATCCACCTGGTCTACGGGCGCCGCCGCCGCATCGAGCGGCTGGCGATCTGAAGCGGCCATGGAGTTCCTGAAGGAAGTCCCGAACATCCGCTTCATGGCGCTGCGGCGCTACTGGTACGCGCTGTCCGTCGTCGTCGTCGTCGCCTCGTTCGCGCTCGTGATGTTCCGCGGGCTCAACTTCACGGTCGACTTCACCGGCGGCCTCGTGCTCGAGATGGGCTTCTCGCGGCCGGTGGACCTCGAGGAGGTGCGCGGCGCGCTGTCCGCGGGCGGCCTCGAGGACTTCCAGGTGCGCACCTACGGCACGGCGCGGGAGGTCGAGGTGCGGCTCCCGCCGGCGCGGACCGGCGCCGCGATGGAGGAGCAGAAGCGCGTGCAGGCGGCCCTCGCCGAGCTCGACCCGGAGGTCAAGGTCAACCGCACGGAGTCGGTGGGGCCCCAGGTCAGCGAGCAGCTCGGCAACCAGGCGGCGCTCGCGGTGCTGTTCACGCTGCTGCTGGTCCTGATCTACATCGCCTTCCGGTTCCGCTGGCGCTTCGGCATCGGCTCGCTGGTCGCCTCGCTCCACGACCCGATCGTGGCGGTGGGCGCGATCTCGCTGTTCCAGATCCCCTTCGACCTCAACGTGGTCGCCGCACTGCTGACGATCCTCGGCTACTCGGTCAACGACACCGTCGTGATCTTCGACCGCATCCGCGAGCGCTTCAAGTCGATGCGCAAGGCGGAGCCGGCCGAGGTCATCGACCGCGCGATCAACGAGACGCTCGCGCGCACGATCATCGTGTCGGGCTGCGCGCTGTCGTCCGTCGTGTTCCTCGCGGTGCTCGGCGGCGAGACGCTCCGCGGCTTCGCGATCGCGCTCTCGATCGGCATCGTGATCGGCACCTACTCATCCATCTACGTCGCGGGTGCGATCGCGCTCGACCTCGGCGCCAGCGGCCGCGACTTCATGCCGCCGGAGAAGCGCGGCGACGTGGACGACATGCCGTGATCCGGAGGGCAGGACGGCCTTGATCGAGCTGCTCTCAGATCCCTCCGCCTGGGTCTCCTTCCTGACGCTGACCTTCCTCGAGATCGTCCTCGGGATCGACAACATCATCTTCCTGTCGATCCTGGTCTCGAAGCTGCCGCGGGAAGCCCAGCCGCGCGGGCGCGTGCTCGGCCTCGCCTTCGCGATGGTCACGCGGATCGGCCTCCTGTTCTCCCTGACGTGGCTGATCGGGCTCACGGCGCCCTGGTTCGTCGTGGCGGGCGAGGAGATCTCCGGCCGCGACCTTATCCTGTTCGCGGGCGGCCTGTTCCTGCTCATCAAGAGCGTCAACGAGATCCACGGCGCGCTGGAAGGGGCGGAGCAGGAACACGGGAACGTCAAGCTGCGCGCCAACCTGCTGGCGGTCGCGATCCAGATCGGGCTGGTGGACATCGTGTTCTCGCTCGACTCGGTGCTGACCGCCGTCGGCCTCGCCGACCACCTGCCGGTGATGGTGGCCGCGATCGTCGTCGCCGTGCTCGTGATGATGTTCCTCGCGCGGCCGATCCACGAGTTCATCGAGCGCCACCCGACCATCAAGATCCTCGCGCTCGCGTTCCTGATCCTGATCGGCATCGCGCTGATCGCGGAAGCCTTCGACTTCCACATCCCGAAGGGCTACCTCTACTTCTCGATGGCGTTCTCGGTCGTCGTCGAGATGATCAACATCCGGATGCGGCGGAAGGCGAAGTAGCGCGCACGGCGCTGCGCGCCGGTCCAGGCCGTCGCGGCGGCCGGCGGAGCTCAGCGGTTGAGCTTGCTGTGCTGCCGGCTGTAGAAGAAGTAGATCGCGATCCCGATCAGGATCCAGGCCGACATCCAGAGCCAGTTGGCCTTGAACGACTGGTAGAAGAGGTAGAGGCAGGCCGCCGCCCCGAGGATGCCGACCACGGGCGCCGCCGGCACGCGGAAGGCGCGGTGCAGGTCCGGCCGCGTGCGGCGCAGCACCGGGATGCCGACGCAGACCGTCGCGAAGGCGAGCAGGGTTCCCATGGACACGAGCTCGCCCAGCGTCCCGATCGGCAGGAGCCCCGCGAGGATCACCGCCGTGATGCCGACGACCACCGTGCCCACGTGCGGGGTGTGGAACTTCGGGTGGATGCGGCCGAAAGCCGGGGGAATCAGGCCGTCGCGCGACATGGAATAGAAGATGCGCGGCTGGCCGACCATCATCACGAGGATCACGGAGGAGAGGCCGGCGATCGCGCCGATCTCCACGATCGTCTTCAGCCAGGCGAGGTCCGGGTACGTCTCGAGCGCCGTCGCGACCGGCTTCGGCGTGCCGAGCATGGAGAACGGCATGATGCCCGTCATGACCGCCGACATCGCGATGTAGATCAGCGTGCAGATGAACAGGGACCCCAGGATGCCGATGGGCATGTCGCGCTGCGGGTTCTTGGCTTCCTGGGCCGCGGTCGAGACCGCGTCGAAGCCGATGTAGGCGAAGAACACGATCGACGCGGCGCGCAGCACGCCGCCCCAGCCGAACGTCTCCGGCCCCTGCGCCTCGGGGATGAACGGCACCCAGTTGTCGGGATTCACGTACTTGAGGCTGAACCCCATGAACATGAAGATCACGAGGAGCTTGATCAGCACGATGATCGAGTTCACGAACGCCGACTGCGTGATGCCGCGGTAGCAGAGCGCGGCGATGGCCGTCGCGATCGCGACCGCGGGCAGGTTGATGATCGACCCGGTCGGCACCAGGCGTCCCGACTCGACGGCGAAGGGCGCCGAGGTGAGCGCGGCTGGGAGCGTTACCGAGACCCCGAAACCCCGGCTTATCGAGTCGAGCAGGCCGGTGAAGTATCCGGACCATCCGACGGAAACCGTCGCGGCCGCGAAGGTGTACTCGAGCACGAGCATCCATCCGATGAACCAGGCGACGAATTCGCCGAGCGTCGCATAGGCGTACGAATAGGCGCTGCCCGACACGGGGAGCATGGAGGCGAACTCGGCGTAGCAGAGGCCGGCGAGGCCGCAGGCGACGCCCGCGATGATGAACGACAGCACGACGGCGGGTCCTGCGTGGTTCGCCGCGGCATGTCCCGTCAGCACGAAGATGCCCGCGCCGATCACGGCGCCGATGCCGAGCGCGACCAGGTGGTGCGCGCTGAGCGCCCGCTTCAGCGTGGGCTCGCCTGCGGCGGCGGCTTCGGCCGCGACTTCCGCGGCCGAGGCGACGGGCTTGGTGCGGAACAGGTTCATGCGCGCTCCCCCCTGCAAAAAACCTGTCGGACTCTAACCCAGCCCTGCCGCGATTGCGAGCAGGCCCGCCGCGGTCATTTGCGAAGCTCGTCGTCGAGGAAAGGCGCGAGCATCTCGGCGAGGGCGGCGAAGACCTTGGGCGATCCGGCGAGCAGGTTGCCGCCGTCCGCGTACTCGCCGCCCGCGAGGTTGCCGACGCGCCCGCCCGCCTCGGTGATGAGCAGGTTGCCCGCCGCCGTGTCCCACGGCGAGAGCCCGAATTCCCAGAAGGCGTCCAGCCGTCCGGCGGCGACGTAGGCGAGGTCGAGCGAGGCGGCGCCGGGTCGCCGCACGCCGGCGGTCGACTGCATCACCACCTCGAGCATCGCCATGTAGGACTTCAGCCAGCGCCGGTTCTCGCGGTACGGGAAGCCCGTGCCGACGAGCGCGCCATCGAGGCCCGCGCGTTGCGAGACGCGGACGCGGCGGCCGTCGAGCTGCGCGCCGGCGCCGCGCTCGGCCGTGAAGAGCTCGTTGCGCAGCGGGTCGAGCACGACTCCGACCTCCGCGCGGCCGCGGTGCCGGCAGGCCACCGCCACCGCGAACTGCGGGAAGCCGTGGAGGAAGTTCGTCGTCCCGTCGAGTGGGTCGATGACCCAGGTGTACTCGTCGCCCGCGGTCGCGCCGCTCTCCTCGGCGAGGAAGCCGTGCGACGGATAGGCTTTCCGGATCGCCGCGATCACGGCCTGCTCGGCGGCGCGGTCGACTTCGCTGACGAAGTCGTTGCGGCCCTTCTCGCTGACCACGAGCGCGCCGACGCGGTCGAGGCTGCGCACGATGACTTCGCCCGCGCGCCGGGCCGCGCCGACGGCGATGTTGAGCAGCGGATGCATGACCTAGAATAGCAGCTAGCTCCCCGGAACCGCGATGTCATCCCCCATCCGCATCGTGCTCGTCGACGCCCAGCATCCCGGCAACATCGGCGCGAGCGCGCGCGCGATGCGGAACATGGGGCTCGAGTCGCTCGTGCTCGTCCGGCCCGCCTCGCATGCCGATCCGGAGGCGGTAGCGCGCGCCGCGGGCGCGGCGGACCTCCTGGCGTCGGCGCGCGTCGCCTCGACGGTCGACGAGGCGATCGGCGACTGCGGGCTCGTGCTCGGCGCGACGGCCAGGCCACGCGCCGCGAACTGGCGCGTGCTCGATGCCCGCGCCGCGGCGGCGGCGGCGGTCACTGCGTCCGCCGCGCGGCCCGTCGCGATCCTCTTCGGCGGCGAGCGCGCCGGCCTCTCGAACGAGGAGATCGCGCGCTGCGACGCGCTGCTCACCATCCCGACCCGGGGCGGCTACGGCTCGCTGAACCTCGCGCAGTCCGTGCAGGTCGTCTGCTACGAGATCGCGATGGCCGCGCGGGCCCCGACGGCCGAGCCCCGCGCGGCCGAACCGGCGAGCGCCGACGAGATGGAGGCGATGCACGCGCACCTCGAGCGCGTCATGCGGCGCTCGGGATTCATGCACGAGGGAAACGCCGCGTCGCTGGCGGCGCGCGTGCGCAGGCTCCTCGCCCGCGCTCGCCCGGACGGCGCGGAAGTGCGCATCCTGCGGGGCTTCCTGGCGGCGCTGGAGCGGGGACTTCCGCATGCCGACTGAACGCTCGGCCGTCTATCTCGACTATGCGGCGTCCGCCCCGCTCGCCGCGGGCGCCGCCCGGGCGATGGCCGAGTGCCTCGCGGATGCCGGGCAGCAGGCCAATCCCGCCTCGGCGCATTCCGCGGGCCGCGCCGCTCGCGTCCGGGTCGAGGCTGCGCGCGCGCAGGTGGCGGCGCTCATCGGCGCGCCGCCGGAGTCGGTCGTCTTCACCTCGGGCGCGACGGAGAGCGTGAACCTCGCCGTGCTCGGCACGGCGCGCGCGGCGCCCCGGGGACGGCGCCACGTCGTCACCTCGCGCGTTGAGCACCGCTCGGGCATCGAGGCCTGCCGCCAGCTCGAGCGCGAGGGCTTCGAGGTGACGTGGCTCGCGCCGGCGCCCGACGGCCGCATCGAGGCCGCGCAGGTGGCGGCGGCGCTGCGCGACGACACGGCGCTGGTGACGCTCATGCACGCCAACAACGAGACCGGCGCCCTGACGGACATCGCCGCGGTCGCCGCGCTCTGCTCGGCGCGCGACGTGCCCTTCCACGCCGATGCGGCCCAGAGCGCCGGCCGGATCGCGATCGATGCACCCGCGAGCGGCGTGGCGCTCATGAGCCTGTCCGCACACAAGCTCGGCGGCCCGAAGGGCATCGGCGCGCTGTACCTGAGGCGGCGGCCGCGACCGGCGCTCCAGCCGATCACCTTCGGCGGGGGCCAGGAGCAGGGCCTCCGGCCCGGCACGGTCCCCACGCACCAGGCTGTCGGCTTCGGGGCGGCCGCGGCACTCGCGCGCGAGTCCCTCGCGACGGAGCCCGCGAGAGTGCGGGCGCTTCGCGAGCGGCTCTGGCAGGCGCTGCAGGCGGCGGCACCGCTCTGGCGAAACGGCGCCCCGGACCCTGCCGTGCCCGGCATCCTGAATGTCGGCTTCGCGGGCATCGAGGGCGAGAGCCTCCTGCTCGAGCTGGACGGCCGGGTCACGACCTCGAGCGGCGCCGCCTGCAGCTCGGCGACCGGCGAGCCTTCCGGGGTCCTGCGCGCCCTTGGCCGCTCGGACGAGGCCATCCAGGCATCCATCCGGTTGTCGCTCGGACAGGGCACGACGGCGGCGGAGGTCGAGCGCGCGGCTGCCGCGATCGTCGCGGCGGTCGGGCGCCTCCGCGCCGCCTTGCCGGAGGGCGCCTTGTCGCGCATCGCGTGAGCCGCTTGCGCAAGGCCTATTCGCCGCGCGTGCTCGAGCTGTTCGAGGCCCTGCCGCGCTCGGGCGACCTGCCGCCGGGTGGCCAGGTCGTCCACGGCGAGGCCCTCGCGCTGGACCGCGGAGCCTGGGTGCGCTTCGAGGCGCGCATCGAGCAGGGCCACATCGCGGACTGCCGCTTCCGCGCCTGGGGCTGCCCGCACACGCTGGCGGCGGCTGCGCTCGCGGCGGAGCGCCTGGCCACGGGCGGCGAACTTCCCGACGCGCGCGGCCTCGCCCGGGAACTCGAGGCCCCGGCGGAGAAACTGGGCCGCTTCCTCGTGGTCGAAGATGCGATACAGGCCCTGATGTCGGAAATGGGTCAGGTACAATAGAGAGCCGAAATGGCCATCTCGCTGACGTCTGCTGCTGCCGACCGCGTTCGCCACTTCCTGGCGGAGCGTGGCCACGGCGTGGGCCTCCGGCTCGCCGTGCGCAAGACCGGCTGCTCGGGCTTCGCCTACGTCGTCAACTACGCCGACGCCGTCGAGCCCGGCGACACGGTTTTCGACAGCCAGGGCGTGCGCGTGCTCGTCGATGCGAAGAGCCTCGAGCTGATCGACGGCACCGAGGTGGATTTCGTCCGCCAGGGCCTCAACGAATCCTTCCGCTTCCGCAACCCGAACGTGCGCGGCGAATGCGGCTGCGGCGAAAGCTTCAGCGTCTGATTTTTCCTTCTGGGACGCGGACTTCCGCGCCCATCGAAATTGCCGCCGGCGCTTGCCCGGGGCTACAATGCGCGGCTTCCTGACCCGCCCCCCGAGGAAATCATGGCGCTCGAGCGAACCCTGTCCATCGTCAAGCCCGACGGCGTCGCCCGCAACCTGATCGGCGACGTCTACCACCGCTTCGAGAAGGCGGGCTTGCGAATCGTCGCGGCCCGCATGCTGCACCTGACGCAGCGCCAGGCGGAGGGGTTCTACTCCGTCCACCGCGAGCGTCCCTTCTTCCGCGACCTCTGCGCCTACATGACCTCAGGCCCCGTCATGGTCCAGGTCCTCGAAGGCGAGTCCGCGGTCGCGAAGCACCGCGAGATCATGGGGGCGACCGACCCGAAGAAAGCCGCGCCGGGCACGATCCGGGCCGACCTCGCGACGAGCATCGAAGAGAACGTCGTGCACGGCTCCGACAGCGCCGAGAACGCGTCGCGCGAGATCGCGTTCTTCTTCGCCGAGACGGCGCTCTGCCCGCGGACGCGCTGAAGTCCCGGCGATGACGGCCGCCACCGGACCCACGAACCTGCTCGGGATGACCCGGGCCGAGCTCGAGGCCTTCGTCGGCGGCTTCGGGGCGAAGCCCTACCGGGCGCGCCAGCTCCTCAAGTGGATCTACCGCCGCGGCGAGCACGACTTCGCCCGCATGACGGACCTCGCCAAGGACTTCCGCGCCGCGCTCACGGAGCGGGCGACCGTCTCCGTCCCGGAGATCGTGGCGGCGCGGACCGCATCCGACGGCACGCGCAAGTGGCTCCTGCGCATGCCGGGCGCCTCGGGCAGCGACCAGGTCATCGAGACGGTGTTCATTCCCGAGCCGGGCCGCGGGACGCTTTGCATCTCGAGCCAGGTCGGCTGCGCGCTCGACTGCGCGTTCTGCGCGACCGGGGCGCAGGGCTTCAACCGGAACCTGACGGCGGCCGAGATCATCGGGCAGGTCTGGCTCGCGAACCGCGAGCTGGGCTACGACCCGGACGGCTCGCGCATCGTGACGAACGTCGTGCTGATGGGCATGGGCGAGCCGCTCGCGAACTACCGGAACGTCCTGCCCGCGATGCAGCTGATGCTGGACGACCTCGGCTACGACCTCTCGCGGCGGCGCGTCACGCTCTCGACCTCCGGGCTCGTGCCGCAGATCTACCGCCTCGCGGAGGACGTGAACGTCGCGCTCGCGGTCTCGCTGCACGCGCCGAACGACCGGCTGCGCGACCGCCTCGTGCCCATCAACCGCAAGCACCCGATCGCCGAGCTCCTCGCCGCCTGCTGGCACTACCTGGAACGGCAGAACGGCCGGAGCATCACCTTCGAGTACACGATGCTGGATGGCGTGAACGACCGCCCGGAGCACGCGCGCGAACTCGCGCGGCTCTTGCGCGGCCGCGAGGCGAAGGTCAACCTGATCCCGTTCAACACGTTTCCGGGCACGGAGTTCCGGCGCTCGCCACCCGAGGCGATCCGGCGATTCCGCGACCTGCTGGTCCAGGGGGGCGTCATGGCGACAGTGCGCAAGACCCGCGGCGACGACATCGATGCGGCCTGCGGCCAGCTCCGGGGCAGCGTCCTCGACCGCACGCAGGTCAGGCTCGGGAGCAAGCTCGTCAGCATCGCGGTGCGCGCATGAGCCTCCGGGCGGCCTGCGTGGTCGTGGCGATGGTCGCGGCGTCCTGCGCCGCCGCGCAGTCGGAGTCCGGGAACTCGACGGAAGAGGCGGGGCGCATCAATGCGCGGCTCGCCATGGAATACCTGAAGCGCGACCAGCTGCAGGTCGCCCAGGAAAAGATCGTCAAGGCACTCGCCCAGAACCCGCGCGACGTGAACGTGCAGCTGGCGGCCGGGCTCGTCTACGAGCGCTTGCGCGACAAGCGGGAGGCGGAGAAGCACTTCCGCCAGGCCCTGAAGGCGGACCCGGACAGCCCGGAGGCGCAGAACGCCCTCGGCGCCTTCCACTGCCGCAACGGCGAGCACCGGAAGGGCGAGGAGATGTTCGTGAAGGCGGCGGCGAACCCGCTCTATCGCACGCCCTTCGTCGCCTTCACGAATGCCGGCGTCTGCGCGCGAAGTTCGGGGGACCTCGAGCTCGCCGAGCGCTTCCTGCGTCAGGCGCTCACCTCGCAGGTCGACTACCCGGAGACCTTTGCACAGCTCGCGGGCGTCCTTCACGAGCGGGGCAACGACCTGCAGGCGCGCGCCTTCGTCGGCCGCTACCTGGCGGTCGCGCCGGCGACGCCCGGCATGCTGCTGCTCGGGCACGCGATCGAAAAGGCGCTCAAGGACGAAGCGGCCGCGGCGGCCTTCAGCGACCGCCTCAAGAAGGAGTTCCCGAACTCGGACCAGGCGCGCTCGCTCGACGGCACGCCCGGCCAGAACCCCGGGTGAGCGCGGGACCGGCCATGGCGTCGCCGGGGGCGCTGTTGCGTGCCGCGCG
>DASSUY010000111.1:0-7129 GCA_035706525.1 Steroidobacteraceae bacterium | reverse complement strand
GGCACGCGACGACCGTGGACCCGCGGACGCCGGAGGAGGCGACGACGCTCGTCGCGAGCGGCGTCTACCGCCGCAGCCGGAATCCGATGTACCTCGGCTTCCTGCTGCTGCTGGCGGGCTGGGCCTTTTACGTCGCGAACTGGGCGGCGGCGCTCCTGCTGCCGCTCTTCGTGCTCTACATGAACCGCTTCCAGATCCGCCCGGAGGAGCGCGCGCTCCGGCAGAAGTTCGGGGCGGAGTTCGACCGGTACGCCGCGGCCGTGAGGCGCTGGCTCTGAAATGCCGAAGTCGCCGCACGACCTCCTCGCATTCGTCGTGCTCTTCGCCTCGCTCGCCGCGGGCGTCGTGCTGACGACGCTCGCGAAGCGCCGGTTCACGGAGCAGCAACTCGCCCGCCTGACGGGCCGGCCCGCGGACGTTGCGGTCATGGTCGTGCTCGCGCTCTGCGTGCTCGCCGGATTCTGGTACGCGCCGGTCCGGAGCTTCTGGCCGATCGTGCTGCCTGCGGTGGGGGCGGGCTTCGCGGCTTTCCGGCTCAACCGCCTGCACGCGGGCCAGGGCTACGCGCCGGAGGCGCGGGCGCTCCTCGTCGCGGGCCTCGCCGTCCAGCTCGGCGGACCGGTGGCCGCCGTGCTCCTGCGGGCGGCACCCTAGGATCGGAGTTTCAGCAGAGGGACCGAACGCGTGGCGCTCACCATCACTGCAACGACGGCCTGGCTCCTGCTGCTCATCGCGGGCCTGCTGGAAATCACCTGGGCCCTCAGCGTCAAGGCATCGGGCGGATTCGCGCGCGCGGACTTCACGGTCTTCGCGATCGCGATCGCCTGGCTCAGCTTCTGGCTGCTCGGCCTCTCGATGCGAGTGCTCCCGGCGGGCACGGCCTATGCCGTGTGGACCGGGATCGGCGCGGTCGGCGTCGCGGTGTTCGGCGTCCTGCTCTTCCACGAGCCGCTGACGTTCGCGCGCATGGCCTGCATCGGGCTGATCGTGGCCGGCATCCTCGGCCTCAAGCTGCTCGCGGAATAGCGATTGCAACTCGCGACGCAGCTGCGCATCCGTATCCCGGACCGCCGATGAAGGCAGAGACCGCAGCCGAGGAAGTCCTCCGCTTCTGGTTCGAGGAAACCAGGCCGGAAGCCTGGTGGGCGAGCGATCCCGGCTTCGACCGGGCGATCGCGGAGCGCTTCGGCGGGCTGCTCGACCGCGCGACGGCCGGCGAGCTTTCCGCCTGGCGCCGCACGGCCCGGGGACGCCTCGCGGAGGTCCTCGTGCTCGACCAGTTCTCGCGGAACCTGCACCGCGGCACGCCCCGCGCATTTGCGCAGGACGGCATGGCACTCGTGCTCGCGCAGGAGGCCGTGGCGGCCGGCGCGCTCGCGGAGCTCGCGCCCGTCGAGCGCGCCTTCCTCCTGATGCCGTACATGCACAGCGAGTCGCGCGCGGTCCACGGGGAGGCCGAGAAGCTCTTCCGCGAGCACGCGCCGAAGGTGAATTACGACTTCGAGCTGCGGCACAAGGCGATCGTGGACCGCTACGGCCGCTATCCCCACCGGAACGCGATCCTCGGGCGCGAATCGACGCCCGAGGAGCGGGCCTTCCTCGAGACGCCGGGCTCGAGCTTCTAGGCGGGCCGGAGGCCCGCGATTTCGGCCGCGGGGTCGCAGTTTTCCGCCTCGCGGGCTATGCTGTCGGCATCCTCGCCGGCACGGTTCCTCCCTGCCGTTGAAACAGGCACAAGACGGGCGCATCCACCGCAAAGGTGGCTGTCCCCTTTGAGGAGCGGAAATGAAACCCAAGCCGAAGATCGTGCTTTCCTCGCTCGACGCCGAGCGGATCGAAAAGCTGCTGGAGACGCTGCCGGCGGACGCCCCGAACCGCGCCGCGCTCGAGGCCGAGCTCGCCCGCGCCGACGTCGTCGATCCGAAGGACGTGCCGCCGACGGTCGTCACGATGAATTCGACCGTGCGCTTCCGCGTCGCGTCCTCGGACGAGGAATTCCAGATGACGCTCGTCTACCCGAAGGACGTGGACGCGGGCGGCAACACCGTCTCGGTGACCGCGCCGGTCGGCAGCGCGCTGCTCGGGCTCTCACAGGGCGACGAGATCGACTGGCCGAAGCCGGGTGGCGGGGAGCTGCGCCTCAGGATCGAGGAAATCACCTACCAGCCGGAGCGGGCCGGCGAATACCATCGCTGACGCCGTGCAGGCTTCCTCCGCAATCCGCTTCAAGGCCCGGTTGCTACGGCCGGCGGCGGACAGGCGCGCCAGCTGGACCTTCCTCGTCCTGCCGAAGGCCGTGAGCGCGAAGCTCGGCACCCGCGCCTCGGTCGCGGTCGAGGGCAGGGCCAACGGCTACCCGTTCCGCGCCACGCTCGTGCCGGACGGGCGCGGCAGCCACTGGCTCAAGCTGACGCGGAAACAGCGCGAAGGCGCGGGCGCGGAGGCGGGCGACACGATCGCGCTCGAGATCGCGCGCACCGGCCGGGAGCCGGAGGCCCGCGTGCCCGCCGACCTCCGAAAGGCGCTCGCGGGCGCGCCGAAGGCGAAAGCGCTCTGGGCCGCCATCACGCCCGCGGCGCGCCGCGACTGGATCGACTGGGTCACCTCGGCCAAGAAGGCGGAGACGCGCGTGCGCCGGGTCGCGGCGGCCTGCGACATGCTCGCCAAGGGCAAGCGGCGGGTCTGCTGCTTCGACCGCTCGGGGATCTATGGCGGGAATTTCTGCGCGCCGGACGCGGCGGACTGACCCGGCCCGGGCTCAGCGCGGCGCGGGCAGCGCGCCGGCGAGCGTCTCGCCGCCGCCCGGCGTCTTCACGACGCGCCCGTTCGCCATGACGAACTCGACGGCCTCCAGCGCCTTCATGTCCTCGAGCGGGTTGCCGCGGACGGCCACGAGGTCGGCGAGCTTCCCGGCCTGCACGGTGCCGAGCCGGTCGTCCCAGCGGAGGAGCTCGGCCCCGACGCGCGTGCCGGCCTGGATCGCCTCCATGGGCGTGAAGCCGGCCTCGACCAGGACCTTCATCTCGCGCACGAACACCACCGGGTCGGTCATCCAGCCCCCGAGGTCGATGCCCACGGCGACCTTGACCCCGGCCTTGTGCGCCCGGCCGACGGCGGCCAGGAACTTGCCGCGCTGGTGGGCGATGTAGTCGTCGTTCTTGTCCTGCGCCCGGAGCTTCTCGCCCTCGTCGTAGTAGTCGCCGACGTAGATGGTCGGCACGAGGAAGGTGCCGCGCTCGGCCATCATCCGGATGCCTTCGTCGTCGATGAACGTGCCGTGCTCGATCGAGCGCACGCCGGCGGCGACTGCCTGCCGGATCCCCTCGGCCGCGTGCGCGTGCGCGGCGACGGGCACGCCGTGGCGCGCGGCCTCCTCGACGGCGGCGCGCAGCTCCTCCGGGCTGAACGCGACGTTCCGCGGGTCGTCGCCGACCGACTGGTAGGCGCCCGTCACCAGCAGCTTGATCCAGTCGGAGCCGTACTTGATCTCCTCGCGCACGGCCTTGCGGATCTCCTCCGGGCCGTCGACCACGAGGCCGTCGGCGATGACGCGCTGCTCGGGGGAGAAGTAGTTGACGTCGCCGCCGCCGCCGGTGATGGAGAGGTAATGCGCGGCGCCCGTGAGGCGCGGCCCGACGAAGATGCCCGCGTCGATGGTCTTCCGGATGTCCTGGTTCGCGTAATAGACGTCCGCGTCGCCCATGACGCGCAGGCTCGTCCAGCCCGCGAGGAGCTGGCGCTGCAGCGCTGCGAGCCCCATGAGCGCCTTGTAGGCGGAGGACGCCTGCAGGTGCGCGTTCTGGTAGTCGTCGGCGTACATGAGCGGATGCTCGTGGCAATTGATGAAGCCCGGCATCAGCGTGAGCCCCTTGAGCTCGACGACCTTCGCGCCCGCGGGAATCACGGAGCGGTCGCCGACCGCGACGATGCGCTCGCCGTCCGTCACGACCACCGTGCCCTCTCGCGCGGACTTGCCGACGCCGTCGATCACGCGGTCGGGGACGAGCGCCACGGGCTCGGCGGCCGCCCCGGCGGCGAGAAGGGCGGCGAGGGCGAAGATCGATGCGCTGCGCATGGGCGGCTCCGGTTTGCTGCGACTCCCGTGCGACATCATAATCGGCGGCGGGGGAAAGCGTGGTCGACCTGGCAGGCTTGCGGCGCGATCGCCTGGCAAAGGTGCAACGCGCCATGGCGGCGCGGGACCTCGGCGCGCTCGTCCTCACCGACATCGTCAACATCCGCTACTGCACCGGCGTCGCGGTCATGCCGCTGTGGACGGCGGTCAACATCGCGCACTACGTCGTCGTGCCCGTTTCGGGCGATCCCGTGATCTTCGAGTACGGCGGCGCGGAGTTCCGCCAGCGCGCGCACTGGCCGGACGTGCGGCCCTCGATGTTCTGGCAGGCGCGGGTCACGGACGCGGACTCCCCGGGCAAGGCCCGGGCCTGGGCCGCGCAGGTCCGCGAGGTGCTCGCCGAGCGCGGGCTCGCGGATGCCCGCATCGGCATCGACACGCTCGACTACAACGGCTATGCCGCCCTCCAGGCCGCGGGACTCGCGCTCGCGGACGCCGACCGCGCGATGTCGGCCGCGCGCATCGTGAAGCTCCCCGCCGAGGTCGAGCTGATGCGGCGCGCCTGCGCCGTCGCGGAAGCCGCGCTCGGCGACATGGAGCGCGCGATCCGTCCCGGCGTCACGGAGAACGGGCTGCTCGCGACGTTCTGGCACCGCGTGCTGGCCGAAGGCGGCGAGCACTGCTTCACGCGGCTCATCGTCTCGGGCCCGAAGACGAATCCCTGGTTCCACGAGGCGGACGATCGCGCGGTCGAGGAAGGCGACCTCGTCGCCATCGACACGGACATGATCGGGCCGGAGGGCTACGTCGCCGACTTCTCGCGCACCTTCCTCTGCGGGGACACGGCGAGCCGCGCGCAGCGCGAGGCCTACCGGGTCGCGCAGGATTTCGTGCAGGGCTGCTGCGCGCTGATCCGCCCGGGGCTCGCCTTCTCCGATTTCGTCGCGCGCTGCCCGAAGCTGCCCGCGGCATACCGCGAGCAGGCCTACGGCGTCATCGTCCACGGCATCGGGGTGGACGACGAATCGCCGAACATCCCGCTGCCCGGCGACCCGTACACCGAGATGCCGGAAGGCGAGTTCGTCGAGAACATGGTGCTCGCGGTCGAGTGCTACGCCGGCAAGGTCGGCGCGCGGGACGGCGTGAAGCTCGAGGACGAGGTCTGGGTGTCGGCCGGCGGCCCGGTCGTGCTGTCCCGCTATCCTTACGACTGGAAGCTCCGGGGAGGCGCATGAGAGCCATCGTCGCGTTCACCTGCCTGGCGGCCGCGGCTGCATGCGCCGCGTCGACGGCGGCCGCGCAGACCTTCGGCCCGGCCGACCCGGGCGCGAAGGACGAAAGCCGCTTCGACCCCAGGCGCCCGGTCGCGGCCGAGATGCAGGCGAGCGTGCCGGACGGCTTCACGGCGGCTGCGGTCGGCGACCTCATCATCTCGCGGCCACTGGCGCAGTACGAGACGAGCCTGCCGGCATTCGGCGAGTTGCTGAAGATCCTGCGCGGCGCGAGCGTCAGCGTCGGCAACCTCGAGACCACGATCTTCGACCCGCGCACGTTCGCGGGGGCGCCGTACTCCTGGGACGGAGACTGGACGAATGCTTCGGTGCCGGCCGTGGCGCAGGACCTGAAGGCGATGGGCTTCGACATCGTCGGCCGCGCGAACAACCACAGCCAGGACTGGGGACTCGAGGGCATGCGGGAGACCGGCCGCTGGCTGGACGAGGCGGGGTTGCCGCACGCGGGTGCGGGCGAATCGCACCGGCGGGCTCGGGCGCCGGCCTATTTCGAGGGCCCGCAGGGCCGTATCGCGCTCGTATCGTTCGCATCGACGTTCCGCCCGACGAGCGAGTCACTGCCGGAAGGCCAGTCGGCGCCGGGGCGGGCCGGCCTCAGTGCGCTGCGCGTCAGTGAGACGTTGCTCGCGCCGCGGCCGGCGATCGAGGCCTTCGCGGCCCTCCAATGCGCGCTGTACCGCGAGCACTGCGACGACGTGCCGAAGGAGGGCAGCCTCTTCGGCATGCGCTACCGCGAGGCGGACCGCCAGGCCTACGAGCACGCGATGGACCCGGACGACCTGGGCGAGATCTACGCCGCCATCCGCGCCGCCCAGCTCAACGCCGATTTCGTGATCGTCGCGATCCACTCGCACGAGTGCTCGACCGGCTGCGACGACGACGGGGCGCCGCGCGGCGCGGCGGACTTCCTCAAGGAGCTCGCGCACGGCGCCGTCGACTCCGGCGCGGACCTGTTCTTCACGACCGGTAACCACAACCTCGGCCCGGTGGAGATCTACGACTCGCCGTCGCGCGGCAAGCGGCCCATCTTCTACGGCCTCGGCAACTTCTTCTGGAGCGACGTGCAGGAGCAGCTGCCGCAGGACCTCTTCGCGCGGAATCGCGGGCTGCTCGCGAAGGCCTGGAAGGAACCGGCGAAGGCGACCGACTACGACCTCACGGCGCCGCTCAACGTCGGCGCCTTCGACCATGCCTTCACCTTCCAGAGCGTCGTGGCGGAGGCCCGCTTCGAGGGAAACCGGCTCGCCGAGGTGCTGCTGCACCCCGTCGAACTCGGTTACGGCGACCGGCTGACGACGAGCGGCGTGCCGCGGCTCGTGAAGGACGAGAAGACGGCAATGCAGATCCTGGGGCAGGTGGAGGCCCGGACGAAGCAATTCGGCCTTCCGGCGCCCGGGATCCGTTACGCGAACGGCGTCGGGCGCATTGACCCCGGCGGCGCGACGCCGTGAAGCGGCCGGCGACGCTTGCCGTGGCGGCGGTCCTCGCGGCCCATGGCCTGGCCGCATCCGGGGAACCGGCCGGGGAACGCTGCTCCGTGATCACGCGCCAGGACAACGGCGCTCCGAAGACGACGCCGATGGACGGCCTCAAGGTGATCGAGCTGACGGCCCGGGAGGGCGCCTTCGCCCTGCCGCGCGGCGCGCCGAAGGACGTGCAGGCGCTCCTCTGCAAGCGCCAGACCGTCGTGCCCGCCCCGCACGACTACGAGGTGCTGCAGGCGGGTTTCACGCTGTATCTTACGGATGAGCTCGCGCGCATG
>DASSUY010000110.1:0-3280 GCA_035706525.1 Steroidobacteraceae bacterium | reverse complement strand
CGAGCCGTCGTAGGCCCATTGCCTCCGTCCGTCGCGGCGCTCGATCACTGTCCACAGCCCGACCGGCCTGTCGCCCGGCTGCGCGAACGCGGGCGGCCACATCTGCTGGCAGCTCGGCCGCGTCTCGCGCTCCGGCAGGAGCAGCCCGCCCGGGTACGGGCTCATGAGTCCCCCGCTCTCGGCGCTCGGCGTGTCGCCGCAATTGGACTCGCCCTTCCCGTCCCCGGTCACGCCGTTGCGCATGTTCCGGAATGGCCAGCGGTAGAGCGTGCGGCCCTTCGCGTCCGCGAACACGGGTCCGTCGAGCTCGGTCGCCTCGACGCGGAATCCCGGCGGCATCGGCTCCGGGATGTAGGGCTCGGTCGGCCGGGCGGCCCGGCCCGCCGCCGGCAGCAGCGCCGCGACGCCGGCGAGCGCCAGGGCGGCGCGATGGCCGCCGGACTTCCTCACGCGAGGATCTCCGAGACCTCGCTCGAGGTCGCGTTGCTCTTCGTGCCCCACGAGGCGGCGTCCACGCCGAACACCTTCATCGCGGTGTAGCCGACCCGGGTCGCAGCCGTGCCGGCGCCGTCGACGTGCAGGCCCGTGCGGATGCGCCCGCCGGCGCGGCCCGCCGTGAACATCGGGATGCCGTCGATCGAGTGGATGCGCGCCCAGTTCGAGTCGGTCGAGGCGTAGATCAGCATGTTGTCGAGCAGCGTGCCGTCGCCCTCGCGCACCTTCGAGAAGGCGTCGACGAAGTAGGCCCACTCCTCCATCGCGCGGCGCGTGAACCACGAGGCGACGGTCTGGTAGCCGGCCTCCTTGTCGATCGGCTCCTCGTGCGTCGTCGTGTGGTGCGGCTTCTCGTAACCCGGCTTGATCGTGCCGGCGAACGCCGCGGAATACGCCATGTTGAACACGCGCGTCTGGTCGCAGGCGAGCGCCATGACCATGAGGTCGGTCAGCTGGCGGTGGCGCAACGCGACCGTGTCGGCGTCGATGCCGGGACGCGGGTCGAGGCCCGGCTCCGCGACCGCGCGGCAGGCGGCGATCGGCTCGGGCTTCGTGAGCTGCTGGTCGAACTGCCGCTCGAGGTCGCGCAGGCCCGTGAAGTACTGGTCGAGCCTCGCGCGGTCCTCGGCGCCGACGACGGCCGCGAGCTTTCGCGTCTCGTCCAGCACGCCGGAGAGCACGCTGCGCCGCGCCATCACGAGCGGGTCCGGCGTGAAGCCCTCCGCGTTCGGGTCCTGGTAACCGGGCCCGAAGATCTTCGCGTACAGGTTGAGCGGCGACGGCTCCGCGGCATTGACCGAATTGGCGTTCTCGTAGCTGAAGCTCGTGCGCATGTCGCCGTTCGCCGTGACCATCACCGTCGGGAACCGCGAAGTGCGGCCGATCGTCCGCGCGATCGTGACGTCGATGGTCTCGCCCGGCTTGTCCTCGCTCGCGATCGGCGCCATGCCTGCGCGGCAGACGATCCAGCCGGTGTAGTGGCAGAGGTTCGGCGCGGAATCGCGGAACGCGTTGAAGTTCGTGTAGACGTTCACGTGCTGCCTCACACGCTCGAGCGGCAGCAGCTCCTCGGGCAGGTCGTAGTCCGCCCCCACTTTCTTCGGCACGAACACGCTCGAGGCCCCGCCGAGGCCCCAGAACCAGGTGACGAAGCGCAGCGGGAGCGGCGCGCCCGAAGCCAGCGCCTTGCCGCCGCCGTCCAGCATGCAGTCGAGCAGCGGCAAGCCGACGCTGACCGCCATGCCGTTCAACATGCCCTTCAGCACGCGCCTGCGGCTGAGGCGCCCGAGCCTTGCGCTTGATTTCATGGCGACCCCTTCGCGGCCGCTGCGACCGCCTGTGCCGGCGCCGGCTCCTGCCGCACCGTGGAAAACGCGCGGCTCCCGGCCAGCGTGCGCAGGAGGCCCGGGAGCCTGTAACCGTCCGCCGCAAAGGCCGCGGCGAGCCACTCGAGCGTCGGCTTGTCGGGCGGCTGCGTCGGGCCGCCCGTCGCCCAGGTGTAGACGCGCTTCACGAGGCAGGCGCCGAGCTGGGGATGGTCGCGCAACGCCGCCGAGAGCCCCGCGAGGTCGTCGAACTTCCGGCCGTCGAGCGTGCCGCTCGCATCGATGGGCGCGCCGCGCTCGGTGGCGCGGAACTGCCCGGCACCGTCGAAATGCTCGAACGCGAGCCCGATGGGATCGGTGATCTTGTGGCAGCCGGCGCACACCGGGTTCGACTGGTGCAGCGCGAGGCGCTCGCGCGCGGTCGGCAGGCGTGAGTTCGCGTCCTCGAGCAGCGAGAAATCCACGTTCGGCGGCGGGCGCGGCACCGTCTGGCACAGGAGCAGCTCGCGCAGCGCCTTGCCGCGCAGCGTCGGCGAGCTGCGCCCCGGGTGGGCGTGGGCGGCGAGGAAGCTCACCTGCGTCAGGAACCCCGCGCGCGGGCTGCCTTCCGGGCTCGTCCAGGCCGTCCACCCGGGCGGCGTCGCGACGCCGTAGATCGCGGCGAGCGACGGCGTGATGAAGGTATCCCGGCTCGTGAACAGGTCGCGGTAATCCTGCTGCCTGACGAGCAACTGGTCGACGAGCGTGCGCAGCGTCTGCTCGCGCGCGTCGGCGAGCGTCTCGGCGCCGAAGACCGGGTAGATGCCCGGGTCTTTCGTGACGACCGCGAGGTCGTCGAAGCGCAGCATGTCGTCGAAGAACGCGCGCATGCCGGCTTCGAGCCGCGGGCTCGCGAGCATGCGGTCGACCGACCTCGAGAGCCCCGCGGGCGTCGCGAGCTCGCCGGACTCGGCCGCGCGCAGCAGCTCGTCGTCGGGCGCGGCATTCCACAGGAACAGGCTGAGCCGGCTCGCCAGCGAGTAGGCGTCGAGCCTCCGGGCGCCCGGCCGCTCCGGGCCGGGCTCCGTGCGGTCCGTGACGAACAGCGTCTCGGGCGACATCAGCAGGCCCTCGAGCGCGACTGCGAGGCCGCCGTAGAAGTCGTGCAGCCGGTCGGCCGCCTCGACGCTGCGCGCGACGACGGACTCGGCCGCCACCCGGTCGAGCGGGCGCCGGTACAGGAGCCGGCCGACAGGGAGCAGGAACTTCCGGGCACAGGCCGCGTCGCCGGCTGTCTCGCGGCGCGGCTTGCAGGGCACGAGGTAGGCACGGTTCGCCGGGCTCACGGCCTGCGCGGCCAGCGCGCTCGCCGTGCGCTGGAATTCCTGCAGTTGCGCGATCGTGACGCCCGCGCTGGAGCTTCCGCCCGCGAGCAGCCCGTCGGTGCGCCGGAAGGGCGCGAAGTGCGCGGAGACCGCAAT
>DASSUY010000109.1:0-4023 GCA_035706525.1 Steroidobacteraceae bacterium | reverse complement strand
GCCGCCTTCGCTCCCGGGCGTCCGGGACGCTGGCTCGCGGACCTGCCGGCGCTCGCGCGGCGCCGGCTGGCTGCCGCGGGCGTCGACGCCGTGTCGGGCGGCGGGCTGTGCACCCACGCCGACGCGGTGCGGTTCTATTCGTATCGCCGCGACGGGGCGACCGGCCGCCTCGCCGCGCTCGCCTGGCTCGCCTAGGGTACGATCCGCCCCCGTGTCGAACTTCTGCCTCGTCCTGCTGCTGACGGCTTCCGCCGGGGCGCTCTCGGCCCTCATCGCGGCAGGCTTCATGCTGCTGCCGGCAGGCAGGCGCGATGCGCTCCTGCCGCACCTCGTGAGCTTTGCGACCGGGGCGCTGCTGGGCGCCGCGCTGCTCGCCCTCCTGCCGCATGCGTTCGACGCCGGCGCCGGCGCGCACGGCGTCGGCATCGCGCTCGCGGGCGGCATCATCGCTTTCTTCGTGCTGGAGAAGCTGGTGCTCTGGCGCCATTGCCACGTGGATTCCTGCGAGGCCCACGGCCCGCAGGACCGCCACCGCGATCGCGCCTCGGCCACGCTGATCCTCTGGGGTGACGCGATCCACAACGTCCTCGACGGCGTCCTGATCGCCGCGGCCTTCCTGACGAACCCGCACCTCGGCGTCGTGACGGCGGTCGCCGTGTTCGCGCACGAGATCCCGCAGGAAGTCGGGGACCTCGCCATCCTCCTGAACGGCGGGATGACGCGCCGGCGCGCGCTCATCCTGAACGTCGCGGTGAGCCTCGCCTCGGTCGGCGGCGCCGTGGTGGCCTGGTTCCTGCTGGCGGACGCGCTCGAGTGGCTGCCGTATGCACTCGCGGTCGCGGCGGCGAGCTTCCTCTACGTCGCCGTCGCCGACCTGATCCCGGGCCTGCACCGGCGCGTGGACGCGAAGACGTCGGTGCAGCAGGTCCTGCTCATCGCGCTCGGCATCGCGGTCATCGCCGTCTCGCACGGCCTCGCGCACTGACGCGCCCGCCTGCCATCAGCTTGCGCATCGCCGCGGCAGCCGCACGAGCCAACTGCCGTTGCGGTGTGTCCGCGTTTGCGGGCCGGCCGGGTTCCCCGAGCGAGCGAATAAAGTTCCGGCTGAGCGAGCGAGGGGTCCCCAGCCGGCCCGCTCACTCGGTCAAGAGTTGAGGGCGAGCGCCTCGCGCAGGCCGATCAGGACGAGCTCCGGCACGTACGCGTCGAAGATCTTCTCTTCCTCGAAGAGGCGCGCGAAGCCGCCGGTGCCGACCAGCACCGTGGGCTTGCCGGCGAAGTACTGCGCGCGGACCTCGCCGCAGAGGTGCCTGAGGACCGCGATGTTGCCGTGGTACAGGCCCGCCTGGATGCTCTCGACCGTCGACCGGCCCAGCAGCTCCGGGGGCTTGCGGATCTCGACCTTGGGGAGCCGCGCCGTGCGCGCATCGAGGCTCTCCATCGCGAGGCGAAGCCCCGGCAGGATGACGCCGCCGAGGTAGTCGCGCTCGCCGGTCAGCGCGTCGATCGTCGTCGCGGTGCCGAAGTCCACGAGGATCGCGTTCTGGCCGGGGTAGAGCTTCGCCGCGGCGATCGCCCCCGCGATGCGGTCGCTCCCGACCTCGAGCGGGTTGCGGTACTTGATCCTGAGGCCCGTGCGCACGCCAGGCTCGAGCAGGAAGGGCTGCAGGCCGAAGTACTTGAGGCTCGCGTTCCGTACCGAATGCACCATGTCGGGCACCACGGAGCAGATCGCGACGGAGCGCACGAGCGCCGGGTCGATGCCGTTCTCGCGCAGCACCTGCCGGCAGAAGAGGCCGAACTCGTCGGAAGTGTTCTCCGCGCGCGTCGAGCGGCGGAACTGCAGCACGAGCCTCTCGTCGTCGAAGACGCCGCCGTAGACCTGGCTGTTGCCGACGTCGAGGACGAGGATCATGGCGACTTCCCGAGCTGCTCGTCGAGGAGGAGGGCGAGGGCAGCCGCCAGCTTCTCGCGGCCGACGTAGCGGCGGACGCGGCTGCTGCCGTTCTCATGCACGAAGAAGAGGTGCTCCTCGCCGTCCGCGAGCGTCGACACGTCGTTCTGGACGACGTATCGCGCGCGGCTGCGCTTCAGGAGTTCCCGCGCGGCGCGCGCCTGGGCGCCCGCGTCCGGCTCGTGCGTCAGCTTGAATCCGACGAGCAGGAGGCTGGGATGGCCCGCGTAGCCGACGATTCGGTCGATGATCTTGTGGGTCGGCTGCAGCTTCACGGAGAGTTCCTGGCCGGACTCGATCTTCGCGTCCGCCACCGGCCCCGCGACGGCGAAGTCGCCGACGGCGGCCGCGTGCACGACCGCCGCGAACCCGCTGTCGCGCAGGAGGCGGCGCAGGGCCGTGTCGAGCGAAGCGTGGTCGGTGAAGGTCTCGCGGCGCGCGACGCCGGCCGCCTGCACGGAGTCGACGCCGGCGAGCTGGGTCACGGGGAAGCCGCGGGCCGTGAGCGCCTCGGCGATCGCGGCGCCGGTGCGCCCGCTCGAGAGGTTCGAGATGAAGCGGACGCTGTCGATCGGCTCGCGCGTCGCGCCCGACGTGACGATCACCTTCGGCTTCACGAGCGGCCCTCCAGCGCCTCGATGACGTAGTGCTCGAGCGCGTCCACCTCGAGCAGCCGCCCTTCGCCCTGCTCGCCGCAGGCGAGGCGCCCGTCGCCGACCGGCAGGATGCGCGCGCCGTGCGCGGAGAGCACGTCGCGCGCGGCGCGGGACGCGGGATGGTCCCACATGGTCGCGTTCATCGCGGGGGCGATGAGGTACGGCTTGGCCTTGATCTCCCAGGCGAGGTAGAGGGCGCCGACCGCATCGTCGGCGAGCCCGGCGGCGAGGCGGTTCATCGAATGGGCGGTCGCGGGGCAGAGCAGCGCGAGGTCCGCCCAGCGCGCGAGGCGGATGTGGTCCATCGTCCGCCCGGGCTCGTACAGGTCGGTGAATGGCGGGCGGCCGGTGACGCCCTCGAGCGTCGCCGCGCCGACGAAGCGCAGCGCCCCGGCCGTCGCGACCGTCTGCACGGCGAGGCCGCGCTTCGAGAGCCGCGAGAGCAGGTCGCAGGCCTTGAAGCAGGCGATCGAGCCCGTGAACTGGAACAGGACGTTCTTCGGTTTATCCGACATTGTCGATGAGCCTCACTCCGCCGAGCCGCACGGCGCCGAGGCGGCGGCCGTCGCGGTCGGCGACATAGTCCACGTCGAAACCCTCGCGGCCGAGCGCAGCCTCGGCCTCGCCTGCCGACCATCCCGCGGCGAGGCTTTCCTCGAGCACGCGGTGGAAGGCCGGGGCCTTCGCGCGCTCCACCGTCGTGAGGCGCCGGTTGCGCGAGCTCATCGCTAGCCCGTCGGCCTCGCGCGTCGTCGGGCAGCGCACGATCGTCGTATCCAGGAAGAATGCCTGCACGAGCCCCTCGACGAGCCGCAGCTGCTGGTAGTCCTTCTCGCCGAAGTAGGCCCGCTCCGGGCGCACGAGCAGGAGGAGCTTCAATACGACCGTCAGCACGCCGTCGAAGTGGCCCGGCCGGGAAGCGCCCTCGAGCTCCTGGCTGAACTCGCTCTCCGTGACGCGATAGCGGTAGCCGTCCGGATACATCTCGCGCGCCCGCGGCAGGAAGACGAGGTCGCAGCCGGCGCGCTCCAGCACCGCGAGGTCCTCCTCGAGCGTGCGCGGGTAGCGGGCGAGGTCGCCCGGGTCGTCGAACTGCGCCGGGTTCACGAAGATGCTCGCGACCGTCTGCGCGTTCTCCGCCTTCGACCGGGCGACGAGCGAGAGGTGGCCGGCGTGCAGCGCGCCCATGGTCGGCACGAAGCCCGTGCCGCCGGCGACCGGTGCGCGGCGGAGCGCGACGAGCTCGGCGACGTCCTCGACGGTCTTCACGCGTCGTAGCTCTCGGACGCGGAAGGAAACGCGCCCTGCTTGACGTCGGCGTCGAACCGGTCGAACGCCTCGCGCACGCGCTCGAAGCCGTCGAGGTAGCTGCGGACGAACTTCGGGCGGTGGCCGGTGGAGAGGCCGAGCATG
>DASSUY010000108.1:0-11595 GCA_035706525.1 Steroidobacteraceae bacterium | reverse complement strand
GCAGCAGCAACGGGTCCTGGTTCGCGATGACGTCGCGCAGGAGCCCGCCCGCCGCGGCCGTCATGACGCCCATGATCAGCGCGACGGCGACGCCATGGCCGGCCCCCGCCGCCTTGGCGGCGCCGGCCACGGCGAACACCGCGAGGCCGACGGCGTCGGCCCAGCGCAGGGGCTTTAGCCCTTCGAGATGGGCGTGCATCAGGAAGGCGGACAGGGCGCCGCCGACGGCGAGCGCGAGGGCGATCGTGTCCGTCAGCCAGAAAACCGGCTCGCCGAGCACGAGATCGCGAAGCGTGCCGCCGCCGACCGCGGTGACGAGCCCGAGCACGACGGCGCCGAAGAGGTCCATGTCCTTCCGGACTGCGACGATGCCGCCGGAAACGGCGAAGACGAACACACCGAGGCGGTCGGCGAGGAGCAGGAGGAGATCGAAGCTCATGACAAAGGGGACAGTCACCTTTAAAGGTGGCAGGCACCTTTAAAGGTGCCTGTCCCCTTTTATGTACGCAGCGATTTCCGCGAGAGCTTCCCCGTGGCGGTCTTCGGCAGCGCGTCCAGGAACTCGATGACGCGCGGGTACTTGTACGGCGCGATGCGCCCCTTCACGAAGTCCTGCAGTTCCTTCACGAGCGCGGCGTCGGCCGCCCGGCCCGGCGCGGTCACGACGAAGGCCTTCACGATCGTCCCGCGCTCGCCATCGGCCGCGCCGACGACCGCGCACTCGCGCACGGCGGGGTGCGCGAGCAGCGCCCACTCCACCTCGGGCCCCGCGATGTTGTAGCCGGCGGAGATGATCATGTCGTCCGCGCGCGAGACGAACCAGAAGTAACCCTGTTCGTCCATGCGGTAGATGTCGCCGGTCACGTTCCACCCGCCCTGCACGTAGTCTCGCTGGCGCGGGTCATCGAGGTAGCGGCAGCCGGTCGGCCCGGTCACGGCGAGCCGGCCCGTGCTGCCCGGTGGCAGCTCGCGGCCCTCGTCATCGAGCACGCAGGCGCGGTATCCCGGCAGCACGCGCCCGGTGGATCCCGGGCGGATGTCCTCCCCCGCCGCCGAGATGAAGATGTGGATCATCTCGGTCGCGCCGATGCCGTCGATGATGCGGATGCCGGTCCGCTCGTGCCAGAGGTCCGAGACGGCCTTCGGCAGGAACTCGCCCGCGGAGACGCAGCGCTTCAGCGAGCTGAGGTCGCGCCCGGCGAGCTCAGCGGCAAGCGCGCGATAGGCGAAAGGCGCCGTGAAGAGGCAGGTGACGCCGTGCTTCTCGATCGCGGTGAGCACGGCCGCGGGCGACGGCGCCTCGATCGGCACGGTCGCGGCCCGGAAGCGCAGCGGGAAGACGAGCAGCGCGCCGAGGCCGAACGTGAACCCGAGCGGCGGGCTGCCGGCATAGACGTCGCCGGGCGCCGTGTGCAGGAGGTGGCGCGCCACGACGTCGGCCATCGCGAGCACGTCCCGGTGGAAGTGCACGCAGGCCTTCGGCTTCCCAGTCGTGCCGGAGGTGAAGGCGAGCAGGCAGACGTCGTCGGACGCCGTGTCCGCGTTCGTGAAGCGGTCGGATGCCGCCGCCATGCGCGACTCGAGGTCGCCGTTTCCCCAGGCGATGACGGTGGAGACGCCGCCCCCCGTCGCGACCGGCGTCAGCTCCCCCAGCAGCCGTTGGTCGCAGAGCGCGACCGACGGGCGCGACTTGCCGATGACGGCCGTGAGCTCGGGCGCCCGCAGGAGCGGCATCGTCGTCACGGCGATCGCGCCCGCCTTCATCACCGCCAGCCAGGCGGCGTAGAGCTCCCAACCGTTGTAGCCGCGAAGCAGCACGCGGTTGCCGGGCTCGACGCCCGCGGACACGAGCACGTTCGCCATGCGGTTCGCGCGCGCGAGCAGCTCGCGATAGGAGACGGCGCCGGCGTCGCTCAGGATCGCGGGCCGGTCGCCGTGGCCCTCGGCCACGGCGTCGTCGAGCAGCACCGTCCCGCAGTTGAGCCGCGGCGGGTACTGCAGATCGGGGAGGTCGAAGTGCAGCCGCGGCCACTGGTCCCGTGGCGGCAGCCGGTCCTTCGCGAACGTGTCCACGCCGGGATTCTAAGGGAGAAACGGCGGAAAAAAGGGGACGCTCACCTTTTTCGCCCAGAGGGTCAGGCGCCTTGGCGAAAAAGGTGAGCGTCCCCTTTTCTGCTTTCGTCCCCTTTAGAATCGCGCGATGCCCGCGTACCTCGAGGCCGAACAGGAGCTCTCCCGCCTCGCGCGTCGCGCCGCCGGCATGCGCGGCGGACCGCGGCTCCTCATCCTGCCGGGCCTCATGGGGTCCTCGATCGGCCTGCTGCGCAAGGGCGGCGGCGCCGACGTCACCTGGTTCGACCCCTTCGAGATCGCGGACGGCCAGCTCGTGAAGCTCGCGCTGCCGTCGGGCAGCCGCTACTGGGCCGTCGGCGTCCTGAGGTTCGTCTACGAGCGGCTCCGGCTCGTGCTGCGCATCGCCGGCTTCGACGCCGCCTTCCATCCCTACGATTGGCGACGGGACATCGCCTGGAACGGTCGCGAGCTCGCGGACCGGCTGCTGCGCGAGCGGCGGCAGGACGTGGTGCTCGTCTGCCACAGCGCCGGCGGCCTCGTCGCACGCGCCGCGCTCGCGCACAAGGGCGGCGAGCGCATCGGCCGCGTCGTGCAGCTCGGCACGCCCAACAAGGGCGTGTTCATCGCGGTCCAGGCCCTGCGCGGCACCTATCCGCTCGTCCGCCGCGTCGCGATGCTCGACCTCAGGCACAGCGCGGACGACCTCGCGCGGCAGATGCTGGTGACGCTCCCCGGCCTCTGCGGCCTGCTCCCCGCCGCCAGCCTCTGCAAGAATTTCGACCCCTTCCGCGAGGGCGACTGGCCCGAGGGCCCGAAGCCGTCCGCCGCGGTTCTCGACGCGGCACGGGAGACGATCCCCGCCCTGCCGCCGCCCGACGAGCGCTTCCGGCTCGTCGCCGGCTTCGGGCAGGACACGGTGCTGGGGCTTCGCCGCGTCGGCCGCCAACTCGAGTTCGGCCGCGGCCCGGCGGGCGACGGCACCGTGCCGCTCGCGCTCGCGCACTGGCCGAACCTCCGGACCTGGTACGTCGAGGAAATGCACGGCTCGCTCCCGGTCAACCCCGACGTCGGCCGCGCGGTCGTCGACCTCGCGCGCGCCGGGGAGACCAATGCCCTGCCTTCGGTGCTGCCGCGCCGCCGCGGCGCGCCCACGCTCTGGCAGGAAGACCTGCGCGGCGGGCCGGAGCCGAAGGTCGCCTGGGGAGACCTCTCCGAGCGCGAGCAGCGCGAGTTCCTGCACGAGTTCGTCGGCGTCACGCAGCCGCAGACGGCGCCCGCGCCCCCCAGGCGCGCCGCCGAGACGCGCGGGACCGAGCTCGCCTTCGTCGAGGGCAGCATCACCGACAGCAAGGCGACGGCCGTCGTGCTCGGCGCCTTCGCGAACGTCGAGCCCGCGGGCGCCGCGCAGGAGATCGACCGCAAGCTCAACGGCGCCATCAGCGACCTCGCGCGGCGCCGCGCGATCAGCTCGGCCGCGGGCGAAGTATTCGTCCTGCCGGCTGCGCGCGGCGGGCTCGCGCCCAGCCTCGTCGTGTTCGCGGGGCTCGGGAACTTCGGGCGCTACGGCCCGGACGTGCAGCGCCTCGCGGCCGCGAACGTGACGCGCACGCTCGCGCTCGCGGGCGTCGCCGACTACGCGACGGTGCTCTGGGGCACGGCCTCCGGCACCGAGCCTGCGGAGGCCGCGCGTGCCCAGCTCGAGGGCGTGCTGACGGCGCTCGCCGACCTCGAGCCCGCGCAGCGGCCGAAGCGCATCTCGATCGTCTCGCGCGACGCGGGCCGCCTCGCGGCGGCCCGCCGCGTCGCCGAAGACCTGCTGCGCATGCATCCCGCCGCGCCGCTCATGAAGCTCGCGCCGCAGCGCAAGCCGCGGGCCGCGAAGGCCGCGAAGCCGCCCAAGGCGACCGCGACGCCGCTCGCCTGGCTGTTCGTGCAGGAATCGGCCGGCACGCTGCACGCGAGCCTCCTCGGCCCGACGCCCAAGGCGACTGCGCTCGCCGCGAGCCGCCGCCTCGACCTGCGCCTCCTCGAGCGCGAGCACTCGAAGCTCGTGCCCGGCATCTCGCTCGTCGACCTCGAGGAATTCGGCGAGCGCCTCTCCGACCTGCTCCTGCCGCCGCAGATCGCCGACGCGCTGCCCTCCGTGAAGTCGGCGCCGCTCGTCGTCGTGCACGACACGGCGAGCGCGCACTGGCCCTGGGAAGTGCTGTCGCTGAAGGGCTGGGCGCCCGCCGCCGATGCCGGCCTCTCCCGCCGCTACGCCGCCGAGGGCATGTCGGTCGCCAAGTGGCGCGAGCAGCGGCGCCGCGCGCGCGAGTTCAACGTGCTGCTCGTCATCAACCCGACCGGCGACCTGCCGGGCGCGGTCGAGGAAGGCGAGCGCGTCGCGGCCATGTTCACGCGGCTCGAGGGCGCCGGCATCACCGCGATCCGCGGGAGCGACGCGACGCGCGCGCGGCTGCTCGCCGAGTTCCGCTCCGGCGACTACGACGCCATCCACTTCGCCGGCCACGCCTGGTTCGACCCGGCGGCGCCGGCCTCCAGCGGCATCCTCTGCGCCGGCGGCCGAGTGCTCTCGGGCGCGGACCTCGCGGCCCTGGATGCCGTGCCGGCGCTCGTGTTCTTCAACGCCTGCGAGTCGGGGCGCCTGCGCGCCACGGTGAACCCGCTGCGCCAGCTCGACCGCAGCGTCGGCTTCGCGGAGGCCTTCCTGCGCGGCGGCGTCGCGAACTTCATCGGCACCTGGTGGCCGGTGTCCGACGAGGCCGCGTCGACCTTCGCCGCGGCGCTGTACAAGGACCTCGCGAAGGGTGAGTCCATCGGCGAGGCGCTTCGCGCCGCCCGCTCGGCCGTGCGCGGCCTGCCCTCCGCGGACTGGGCGAACTATCTGCACTACGGCAGCTACGACTTCACGCTGAAGGCGCCGAAAGGCTGATCGCCGCATGGCCCGAATCGCGAGCCTGCACTTCTACCCGGTGAAGTCCTGCCGCGGGATCACCGTCGACGCCTTGCGGATGTCGGAAACGGGGCCCGAGTGGGATCGCCGCTGGATGATCGTGAAGCCGGGCGGCCTGTTCATCACCCAGCGCACGCATCCGGCGATGGCGACGATCGCGGTCGCACTCGAGGGACGGTTGCTGCGGCTGACTGCGCCGGGGCGCGCGCCGCTCGAGGTGCCGGGGGACCACGACGGCCCGTCCGGGCCGGTCGTCGTCTGGAAGAGCGAATGCCTCGTCATCGATGCCGGCGACGAGGCGGCGGCGTGGCTCTCGGCCGTGCTGGGCGAGCCGCTCCGGCTGGTGCGCCAGGATCCGGCGCGCCCGAGGTTCGCGAACCCCGACTATGCCGGGCCGGATCCGCACCCGGTCTCGTTCGCGGACGCCTACCCGGTCCTCCTGATCTCGCGCGCCTCGCTGGAGGACCTGAACACGCGCCTGCCGGAGCCGATCCCGATGACGCGCTTCCGGCCGAACATCGTGGTCGAGGGGATCCCCGCCTACGCGGAAGACACGATGACGCGTTTCCGCGCCGGGCCGGTCGTCCTGCGCGGCATCAAGCGCTGCGACCGCTGCTCGATCACGACGACGGACCAGCTGACCGGCGCCCGCCATCCCGAGCAGGAGCCGATCCGGACGCTGAAGGCCTACCGCTACGACTGCAGGCTGAAAGGCGTCGTCTTCGGGCAGAACTGCCTCGTGGAATCCGGCGTCGGGGAGCGGCTCGCGGTCGGCGACGAATTCGCGATCACCTGAAAGGGGACGCTCACCTTTTCCCGCATCGCTGCCGACACACGGGCCAGATCCCGGGAAAAGGTGAGCGTCCCCTTTAAGCGTCCCCTTTACCAGGTGTAGCGGACGCGGTAGGTCACGGTTGCCTCGCCGTCGGCAGCGACCTTGACGGGGAACTCGATCGTGCGCGCGTCCTTCCTGACCGGCGCCTGCGACTGCTCGATCAGCTGCCACTGGCTCCAGCGGTAGAGGTTTTCGCGCACGATGACCTCGACCGGCTGCGACTTGTGGTTGCGGACCTTGACCTCGAAGGCCTCCTCCATCACGCGGCCCTTCGAGTTCACGGTGAAGTCCGTCTGCCGGCGCTCGCCCACGACGTCGAAGGCCCGCCCGAGCTTCACGCGGACGTCCTCGTCCTTCGGCGTGTGCTTGATCGTGTCCTCGCCGATGAACTCGAGGCTGCCGTCCGCCTTGTCCTGCTGCGAGACGCGGATGCGCCCCGCCGGCAGCGGCATGCCCATGCCGGAGTCCTTGTCGTTCCTGAACGTCAGCCAGACGTCCACCTCGGTGTTGGAGCCGGGGCCCAGCTCGCGGTCGAGCATGGGCGCGCCGTAGAAGCCGCCGAGGTCGCCGCCGTAGTAGACGAGCTGCTTCTTCGCCGGCACCCGCGTCGCCGTGTCGAAGAGCTCGATCTGCTTCGTCGAGTTGTTCGGGATCGTCGCCGGGCGGCCGAGCGTGTAGAGGTGGTACTCGAAGAAGGACTTCTCCTCGAATCCCGGCGGCGCGGCTTCGGCCGCGACCGCCATGTCGTACGCCTGCTTGCGCATCAGCGCCTGCGGCACCGGCTGCACGCGGTTCACGTCGCCCGCGATCAGCTTGAGCCGCGCATCCTGGTAGCGCGCGCCCGACTGGTTGAGGAGGCTCACCCAGGCGCCGACGTCCACGAAGCCCGAGTTCGCGTCCGCGCCCTCGGTGAACACGAGGTTGTAGTCGGCCCACCAGGTGATGCCGCCCGTCTGGTAGGAGACGCGGGCCTTCTGCAGGCCGCCGCGGCCCGACATCACGTCCCACTCGAGCGTCGGGCGCGTGATCAGCCCGCCCGGCAGCTCCCCGAACTTCATGCCGCTCCACTCGCGCAGCGCGTGGACCTGGCCGTCGGCGCTCCGGATCACGAGGCCGTCGTTCGCGGAGACGAGCGTGCCTTCCAGCACCTTCGTGCCGTCCGCGCCGCGCTGCTCGACGCTCACGTTCCGGTCGATGTAGCGCGAGAGCAGCTTCTCCTGGCTCACGAGGTCGAACTGGAAGTTCTGCTCGACAACCTTCGTGCCCGCGGGGTCCGTGAGCGAGAGGAACTGCACGGTCGTCGGGTCGATGAGCGCCGCGACGTCGGTGAACTGGATCGTGCCGCGCCCGCGCGGGACCTGCAGTTCGCGGTCCGTCCGCACGAGCGCGAAGCCCGGCAGCTGGCTCGCCATCGGCGTGCCCATGCCGGGCAGAGGCCGGTACCACTCGGCCGGGATTCCGCCCGGCTGCGCGGAGCTGTAAACCGTGAGCGAAGTCTCAGGCTCGGCCGCGGCGGCCGACAGGGCGAGCAGGACGGCGGCCGGAACGAGGCTGAAACGTGCGGCATTCAACGACATGCGGGACCCTCCTGGGGTGGCCGGTGCATAGAATAAACGCAGGCACCCCCGGAGACGGGTCGATGCACACCGAAATTTCGCCCTGGATCGAGAAGCTCTCGCCGTACCGGCTCGTGATTGCGCTGGGCGCGGCCTTCCTCGCCCTCGTCGTCGCCCTGGCCTGGGTCGGCTGGCGCTGGAGCGTCGCCCTGGACCGCATGGAGATCATGCAACGGCAGGCGGCGGCGGGCTTCCTGCAGGCGCCGACGTCCAGCCGCACCGTGCGCATCGACCTGCGCAACCCGTCCTCCGTGAGCATCGGGGGCGGCGATTTCCCGGAGCGCGTCGACTTCCTCGTCAACGCGCGCACCCCGCGCTTCGCGCGCTTCCGCGTGAGCCTCCTGCGCGACGACGGCACGCTGCTGCTGCACGCCGACCAGCTCGTCCGCGACTCGAACATGGACCTGCGCTTCTCGCTCAACAGCTCGATCCTGCCGCAAGGCCGCTACGTGATCCGCGTCGAGGGCTACGGGCGGAAGGGCCAGCTGGAGCGCTTCGCCGAGGCCCGCCTGAGCGCAGGGTGAGGCTCAGCCCTCCCGCAGCGTGCTGATCGGCGGGTGGTTGACGACGCCGCGCGCGGCGAACGTCCCCGCCCCGCCCACGATCGCCGCCCCCGCGGCCAGCCCGACGGCCCAGACCCAGGGATCGATCGCGTACTCGAGGTCGAAGATCTCCTTCGCGAGCAGCCAGCCGGCGAGCGTCGCGCCGATCGCGGCGAGGAGCCCCGCCAGCATCCCGAGCGCCGTGAACTCCGCGGCGACGCCCGCGAGCACGACGCGGCGGCGCGCGCCCAGGGTCCGCAGCATCGCGCTCTCGTAGCGGCGCTCGTCGCGGGTCGACTGGATCGCGGCCAGGAGCACCGTGAGCCCCGCCGCCAGCGTGAACAGGAACACGTACTGCACGGCGAGCGCCGCGCGGTCGACGACGTCGCGGACCTGCGCGAGGATCGCGTCGATGTCGAACATCGACACGGACGGGAACCGCCGGACGACGTCGACCAGCATCCCGCGCTGCGCGGCGTCGAGCTTCAGGCTCGTGAGCCAGGTGCCGGCGAGCCCGTCGAGCGTCCCGGGCGAGAACACGAGGAAGAAGTTCGGCCGGAACGTGTCCCACTCCACTTCGCGGAAGGAGAGCACCTCCGCCTCCACCGCCTCGCCGGCGACGTCGAAGCGAAGGCGGTCTCCGAGCGCGAGGCCGAGGTCCTCCTGGTACTCCGTCGCGACCGACACGTAGTGCTTGCCGCGGTCGCCCTCGTCCCACCAGCGCCCGGCCACGATCCGGTTGTCCACCTGCGGCGTCTCGGCCCAGGACAGGTTCTGCTCGCGCTCCGCCCATTCGCGGCCGCGGTCCGACTTCGGCGCGACCTCCTCGATCGGCCGGCCGTTGATCGCGGTCATGCGCGCCCGGATCATCGGGAACAGCCGGGGCGCCGGCAGGCCGCGTTCCTCGATGAAGCGGGCGAATTCGGCTTTCTCCCCGTCGGGGATATTGATCATGAAGAAGTTCGGCGTGTCGGGCGAAAGGCTCGCCCGCCAGTCCTCGAGCAGGTCGCCGCGCACGACGGCGAGCAGGAGCAGGACCATGAGCCCGAGCCCGAAGGCGACGACCTGGACGACGCTCTCCCGACCGCGCCGCGCGAGGTTCGCGACGCCGTAGCGCCAGGAGACGCCGACCGCGCCGCGCAGGCGCCCGGCGAGGCGCACGAGCAGGAAGCCCGCGCCGTAGAGCGCGGCCAGCATGCCGGCGATGCCGAGGGCGACGAAGCCGACGAGCCGCGCGTCGCGCACGAGCCAGAACAGCAGGCCGACGATGGAGGCGACGGCGAGGCCGTAGGCGATGGCATAGCGCAAGGGCGGCGGCTCGAGGTTCCGGCGCAGGACCCGCGCCGGCGGCACGCGCTTCAGCTGCAGCATCGGCGGCAGCGCGAAGCCGACGAGGATCGCGACCGCGGTCGCGGCGCCGAGCCAGGCCGGCGCGAGCGTCGGCGGCGGCAGGTCGCCCTGCACGACGCCGCCGAGCAGCCGCGCGAGCAATGCCTGCGCGAAATAGCCGAGCACGGCGCCGACGGCCGCCGCGATGAGCGCGACGGCCGCGAGCTCGATCACCGTGACCTGCAGCACGAGCCGCTGCGGCGCGCCCATGCACTTCATGAGCGCGATGCTGTCGAGGTGGCGCGCGGCGTAGCGGCGCGCGGCCATCGCGACCGCGACCGCCGCGAGCAGCACCGTGATCATCGCGGAGAGGTTCAGGAACCGGCCCGCCCGGCGCGTCGAGGCCTGCACCTGCGGGCTCTCCTCGGCGACGCCGACGAGGCGCTCGCCCGGCTTCTTGCGTTCGACGAGGAGCTCCCGGAAGTCGCGGACAGCCGCGGGCGTCCCGGCGAAGAGCAGCGAGTACGTCGCGCGGCTGCCGGGCCCGAGCAGCCCGGTCTGCGGCAGGTCGGCGAGCGGGATCAGGAGCGACGGCGCGAGGTCCACGAAGGCGGAGCCCTGGTCCGGCCGGTAGTCGAGCACCTGCGTCACGGCGAACCTGCCGCTGCCGAGGTTCACGCGGTCGCCGACCTTCGCGCCGATGCGCGCGAGCAGGCGCGAATCCAGCCAGGCTTCGCCGCGGCCCGGGAGCGCATCGGTCACGCGCGCGGGCGCGAACGGCGCGTCGGAGATCTTGAGCCGGCCGCGGAGCGGGTAGCCGGGCCCGACCGCGCGGACCGCGGCCAGCGAGGAATCGGCGCCGAAGAAGACGACGCTCGGGAAGCTGACCGTGCGCGCGGCCGCGAGCCCCCGCTCGGCGGCCAGCGCCTCGTAGTCCGCGGACACCTCCTCCGGCGAGCGCAGGCGGAGGTCGGCGGCGAGCACCTCCGCCGCGCGCTGGTCCACGGCCTGCGCGATGCGGTCGGTGAAGAATCCGACGCCGGTCAGCGCCGTGACGGCGACGAGGAGCGCGGCGAGGAGCACCGCGAGCTCGCCCGAGCGCCAGTCGCGCAGCAGCGCCCGCAGCGCGATGCCGAGCGCCCTCAAGGGCCGCCCCCGACCTGCCGGCCGGCGTCGAGCTGCAGGATGCGGCCGCAGCGCGCGGCGATCTCGCGGTCGTGCGTCACGAGCACGAGCGTCGTGCCGTTCGCGGCATTGAGGTCGAACAGGAGCTCGATGACGCGCTGGCCCGTCGCGGTGTCGAGGTTGCCGGTCGGCTCGTCGGCGAAGAGCACGGCGGGGCGCGTCACGAAGGCCCGCGCGATGGCGACGCGCTGCTGCTCGCCGCCGGAGAGCTGCCGGGGGTAATGGCCGAGCCGCGGGCCGAGGCCCACCTGCTCGAGGACCGCGCGCGCCGCCGCGCGGGCGTCGCGGCGCCCGGCCAGCTCGAGCGGCAGCATCACGTTCTCGTGGGCCGTCAGCGAGGGCACGAGGTGGAAGGACTGGAACACGAAGCCGACGTGCTGCGCGCGGACCGCGGCCCGGCCGTCCTCGTCGAGCGCGGACAACTCGATGCCGGCGAGGAACACGGAGCCCGCGGTGGGCTCGTCGAGGCCGGCGAGGAGCGCGAGCAGGGTCGACTTGCCGGCGCCGGAGGCCCCGACCACGGCCAGGGTCTCGCCCGCCGCCACTGCGAGACTCACGTCGTCGAGGATGGTCAGCATTCCCTCGGGGCTGGTAACCTCCTTACGCAACTTCCGGGCTTCGAGGACGGTCTTTCGGTCCATGGTGCGCGCGTTCTTCCTCGTGCTGGCCTTGGCGGCCGCGGCCCTGCCCGCGCAGGCCGCCGGCCCGCCGGTCATCCTCGTCCTGGGCGACTCGCTGTCTGCGGGTTACGGGCTCGCGCCCGGCCAGGGCTGGGTTTCCCTGCTGCAGCAGCGCCTGAAGAAGGAAGGGTACGGGCACCACGTAGTCAACGCCAGCGTGACCGGCGAGACGACCGACGGCGGGCTCGCGCGGCTCGACCGCGCGCTCAGGACGCACAATCCCGACATCGTCGTGCTCGAGCTCGGCGGCAACGACGGCCTCCGGGGGCTGCCCGTGTCGCGCGTGGAGACGAACCTCGGCCTCCTCATCTCGAAGAGCCGCGCCGGGGGCGCGCAGGTCCTCCTGCTGTCGGTCAGCATGCCGACGAACTACGGCCCG
>DASSUY010000107.1:0-6618 GCA_035706525.1 Steroidobacteraceae bacterium | reverse complement strand
CGTCGGCCTGAGGTACTGGCCGAGCGTCAGGATGTCGCAGCCGACCGCGCGCAGGTCGTCCATCGTCGCGACCGCCTCCGCGTCCGTCTCGCCGAGGCCGAGCATCAGGCTCGTCTTGGTCAGCACGGACGGCCGGTGGCGCTTCGCGTGCGCGAGGACGTCGAGTGTCTGCCGGTAGCCGGCGCGCGGGTCTCTCACGGGATGCGTGAGCCGCTCCACGGTCTCGACGTTCTGCGCGAACACCTCGATCCCTGAGTCCACGACGGTCTCCACGTCCGCCGTCACGCCCTGGAAGTCGGGCGTCAGGGCCTCGACGGCGGTGCGCGGGTTCGCCGCCTTGATCGCGCGCACGCAGGCCGCGAAGTGCGCCGCCCCGCCGTCCGGCAGGTCGTCGCGATCGACCGACGTCAGCACGACGTAGCCGAGCCCCATCAGCGACACGGTGCGCGCCGCGTTCGCGGGCTCCTCCGCGTCCAGCCAGCCGCGCGGATTGCCGGTGTCGACGGCGCAGAAGCGGCAGGCGCGCGTGCAGACCGATCCCATCAGGAGGAGCGTCGCGGTGCCGGCGTTCCAGCACTCGCCGATGTTGGGGCAGTGCGCCTCCTCGCAGACCGTGCTCAGCCGGTGCTCGCGCACGGTGGCGCGCAGCGCCTCGTAGCGGGCGCCGGTCGCGAGCGGTGCCCTGAGCCAGCGCGGCTTCGCGCCCGGCGCGAACGGCAGCGCGCCGGCGGACTTCTTGATGCCGTCGCGGATGGCCCTGAAGCCCTGCGGCGTGACGAACTTTTCGCCGCTCTTCACGGGCCGCCGCTCGACTTGTATCGGAATGCCTTTGAGATCAGCCATTTGGGGAACGTCTCGCGCCGGCGAGACGCCCATTTTACCCGACCGGGGACGAGAGGACCGGATGCTTCGCCTTGCCGAGGCGAAGCTCGGCGTCGAGCGCCGCGAGCCGCGCGGGCGTGCCGACGTCGCGCCAGGCGCCGCCGTGGCGCTGCCCGGTCAGCCGGCCCGCGGCGAGCGCCGCGTCGAGGAGCGGCTTCAGCGCGAGGAAGCCGGGCGCGACCCCCGCGAACAGCGCGGGATCGAGCACGGAGACGCCGGAGAACGTCAGCTTCGGCTCGCCGGCGGTGACGCGGCCCGACTCGAGCGCGTAGTCGCCCGCCGGGTGGTGCTCCGGGTTCTCGACCAGCACGAGGTGCGCGAGGGACGCGCGCGGCGGCTTCAGCGAGCGCAGGGGGAAATCCGTCCACACGTCGCCGTTCACGACGAGGAAGGGATCCTCGCCGAGCAGCGGCAGCGCCGCGTGGATGCCGCCGGCGGTGCCGAGCGGCTCGGGGCCTTCCTCGCTGTAGCGGATCGAGAGGCCGCGCGCCGCGCCGTCGCCGATCGCCTCGCGGATGCGGTCGCCGTGCCAGGAGAGGTTGATCACGACTTCGCGGACGCCGAGATCGGCGAGCGAGGCGAGGTGGTACTCGATCAACCGGTGGCCGCCGACCTCGAGCAGCGGCTTCGGCAGCTTCTCGGTCAGCGGGCGCATGCGCTCGCCGCGCCCGGCGGCGAGGACCATCGCCTTCAACGGGCCGTACCCGCGCGGCGATGGACCTGCCTGAACGCCGGCACGACCGCGCGGCGCAGGTACGCGTCGAACCCGGCGAGCTCGGGCACCGCCGCCGTGACCTCGAGCGTGTAGTCGAGCACGCGCGGCAGGTCGCCGAGGTAGCCCGGCTTCCCGTCGCGGTGCCAGAGCCGCGCGAAGATGCCGAGGACCTTCAGGTGCCGCTGCAGCCCCATGCGGTCGAACCAGCGCAGGAACTGCCCGCGGTCGCGGCCGGCGTCGAGTCCCGCCGCCGCGGCCTTCTCGCGGTACCGGTCGAGCCAGGCGAGCAGCCGCTTCTTCGGCCACACGACGTAGCAGTCCTTGAGCAGCGAGACCAGGTCGTAGGTGATCGCGCCGCGCACCGCGTCCTGGAAGTCGACGATGCCGGGATTGCCGTCGCGGCGCACGAGCAGGTTCCGCGAGTGGTAGTCGCGGTGCACGAGCACGACCGGCTGCGCGAGCGCCTCGTCGCAGAGGAAGTCGAACGCGGAGGCGATCATCGCGCGCTCGGGTGGACCGGGCGACAGCGAGAGATGGCGGCCGAGAAACCACTCCGGGAACAGCTCGAGCTCGCGCATCAGCAGCTCGCGGTCGTACTCCGGCAGCTCCGCCGCCTCCGCCGGGTCGCCCGACTGCATCCGGACGAGGGCATCCACCGCGTCCGCGTAGAGCGGCTCGGGGTCGGCGCCCTGCCCGATCGCCTCCAGGTAGTGCTGGCGCCCGAGGTCGGCCATGAGCACGAAGCCCTGCTCCGTGTCGACGGCGACGACCTCCGGCACGTGCACGCCCGTCGCCGCGAGGATCCGGACGACCCGGAGCCAGGCGTCGAGGCTCTCGCGCTCCGGCGGCGCGTCCATTGCGACCTGCGTCGCGCCCGCGCGATGCACGCGGAAATAGCGCCGGAAGCTCGCGTCCGCCGACGCGGGCGCGATGCGCTCGACCGGCGGGCCCGGGAGGCCCGCGATCCATCGTTCCAGCGCTTGCAGCCGCGTATCGGCGTTGTCGTTCGTTGTCATGCAGAGGCGACGGCCGGGGTTCCCGCATTATAGACTTCCGGCACCTCGTGATTTCCCGAAGCGCCATCGTCGTCCTCGCGACGGCCGCCGCATTCCCGCCCGGGGCGTCCGGCGATTGCGTCTGGCCCGAGCCCGAAGTGCCCGCCGCCGAAGCTCCGGCGGCCGGCGACGACGTCGACGTCGACACCCCGGGCGAGGATCCGGTCCGGATCCGGGGCGGCAATGCCGAGATGTCGCGCTCGGGCGACGCGAAGCTCTCCGGCGGCGTCGCGATCTCCCAGGGTGACCGCGAGGTGACCGCCGAGTCCGCCACCTACGACGCGAAGGCGCAGAGCTTCCGCGTAGAGGGCGACGTCGAGTACCGCTCGCCCGAGATCCGCCTGAAGGGCGGCTCGGGGAGCTGGAATGCGCTCGGCACGGGCCAGTTCACGGGCGCGGAGTTCGAGCTGCCGCAGCGCCCGGCGCGCGGCTCGGCGGCCGAGCTCGAGATGTCGGACCAGGGCGTGATCAAGCTGCGCGACGTGCGCTTCACGACCTGCCCCGCGGGCAAGACCGACTGGGAGCTGCGCGCCTCCGCGATCGAGATCGACCAGCGCACGCAGCAGGGCCGCGGGCGCAACGTGCGGGTCGACCTGCTCGGCATTCCGGTCCTCTACACGCCCGTCATCAGCTTCCCGGTGGGCGCGGCGCGGAAGTCCGGCTTCCTGTTCCCTTCGTTCGGCAACTCGGACAAGAGCGGCTTCGAGGTCGGCGTGCCGTACTACTTCAACCTGGCGCCGAACTACGACCTGACGCTGACGCCTTTCCTGATGTCGCGGCGCGGGCTCGGGCTCGGCGCCGACTTCCGCTACCTCACGGGGCGCAGCAGGGGCCGGATCGACAACGACTACCTGCCCGGCGACGACCTCGCCGGCATCGACCGGCGGCTCACGACGCTCGTGCACCGCACGGACTTCAGCGACGTGCTGCGGGTCGACGCGAACTTCTCGGACGCGAGCGACTCCTCGTATTTCGAGGACTTCGGCCTCGGCCCCGACGGCACGAGCATCACCTTCCTCGACCGCTACCTGCAGCTCTCCTGGCTCGGCCGGGGCTGGCGGCTCCACGGGCGGCTGCAGGACTTCCAGACGATCGATTTCGACGTCGATCCGCTCGACCGTCCCTACTCCCGGCTGCCGCAGGTCGCGTTCGCGGGCGCCTGGCCGGTGCTGGGACCGCTCGAGGCGTCGATGGACGCCGAAGCCGTCTGGTTCGACCGGAGCGCGGGCGTCACCGGGCTTCGCGCGGACGCGATGCCCGGGCTCGCGCTGCCGCTGCGCGGCCCGGGCTGGCACTTCGAGCCGAGTGCCGCCTGGCGGTTCACGACCTACGACCTCGACGGCACGGCGCCGGGCGCGGACGCCTCGCCCGACCGGTCCGCCCCGATCGTCTCGCTCGACACCGGCCTCGTGTTCGAGCGCGCGTCCGGCGAGCGGCGCCAGTACCTGCACACGCTCGAGCCGCGCCTGCGCTACACCTGGATCCCGTTCCGCGACCAGGACGAACTGCCGCTCTTCGACACGGCGCTCCCGGACCTGAACCTCGTGCAGCTCTTCCGCACGAACCGTTACGTCGGCGCGGACCGGCTGGGTGACGCCAACGAGATCGCCGCCGGCCTCACGACGCGGCTCCTGCGCGAGGAGACCGGCCAGCAGTACCTTACCGCGACGATCGGCCAGCGCTTCTATTTCGACAGCCCGCGCGTCGTGCTGCCGGGCGAGGTCGCGGAGCGGCGCGATGCCTCGAACGTCGTCGGCGAGGTCGAGCTCACCGCGTGGCGGGACTGGAGCGCGCGGGTCGCCATGGAGTGGGACTACGAGGAGTCCAACACCCTGAGGGGCGAGGCGAGCGTCCAGTACAGGCCCGGCGAGGACACGGTCGTCAACCTCGGCTACCGCTACCGCGAAGGGCGGCTCGAGCAGTGGGACGCCGCCTTCGCCTGGCGCCTGTCGCCGGCCTGGCAGCTGTTCGCGCGGCAGGTCTATTCGACCCGCGACAACGAGTCGATCGACCGCTTCGCCGGATTCGAGTACGGCGGCTGCTGCTGGCGGCTCCGGCTCCTCGCGCGCAACTACATCTCGAACCGGACCGGCGAGAGCGACAACTCCGTGCTGCTGCAGGTGGAACTCAAGGGCCTGTCCTCGGTCGGAACCCGCAGCGACACTTTCCTGGAAAGCGGCATTCGGGGATACTCCCCCGCCTCCGACCCGTCCCACCCCTGACCCCGGACGACCATGGCCCGAATCCTGACCGGTCTGATGTGCATGCTGCTGCTCGCCGGCGCGGCGTCCGGCCAGACGCGCGACATGTCCTCCACCGGCGTCGCGCTCGACCGGGTGATCGCGATCGTCAACGACGGCGTGGTGCTGCAGAGCCAGCTCGACTCGCAGGTCGCGCTGATCACCGAGCGCCTGCGCAGCCAGGGCACGAAGATGCCGCCGCCCGACGTCGTCCGGCAGCAGGTGCTCGAGCGGCTGATCCTGCAGGAGATCCAGGTCCAGCGCGCCACGCGGCTCGGCGTGCAGGTGCCCGACGAGATGCTGAACGAGGCGCTGCGCGACGTCGCGAAGCGCAACAACATCCCCTTCGAGGAGATGCCGCGGGCGCTCGAGGCGCAGGGCATCGACTACGCATCCTACCGCGAGGAAATGCGCCGCGAGATCACGCTCTCGCTGCTGAAGCAGCGCGACGTGTACCCGCGCATCTACGTCTCCCCGCGCGAGCTGGAGCAGGCGCTGGCGCGCAGCGAAGGCCAGGCGGACGCGAACACCGAGTACGACGTCTCCCACATCCTGCTCTCGCTGCCGGAGTCAGCGACCACCGAGGAGATGGCGAAAGTCGAGGACCTCGCGCGCGACATCCACCGGCGCGCGACCCAGGGCGAGGACTTCGGGCAGCTGGCCCTCGCCTATTCCCGGGCGCAGTCCGCGCTCGAGCGCGGCAAGCTCGGCTGGCGGCGCCTGGACCAGCTGCCGCAGTTCATCGCCGACCTCGTGTCGAAGATGAACCCCGGCGACGTGGCCGAGCCGGTCCGGACGCCGACCGGCTTCCACATCGTGCGGCTGGACGGGACGCGCGGCGGCGACACCGGCCCGGTCATCGTCGAGCAGCTGCACGCGCGCCACATCCTCATGCGGCCGAACGAGGTGCAGGACGACGCGACCACGCGCCAGCGGCTCGAGGCCATCCGCCAGCGCATCCTCGCGGGCGAGGACTTCGCCGCGCTCGCGAGCGTCACCTCCGAGGACCCGGGCTCCGCGAGCCGCGGCGGCGACCTCGGCTGGACGACGCCCGGCACCTTCGCCCCCGAATTCGAGGAGGTGCTGGCCCGCCTCCAGGACCAGGAGATCAGCGAGCCGTTCCGCACGCAGTTCGGATGGCATATCGTGCAGCTGCTGGGCCGGCGCACGCACGACCAGAGCGACGAAGTGCGCCGCCAGAAGGTGCTCTCGGCCCTGCGCGAGAGCAAGGTCGACGAGGAAACCGAACTGTGGCTGCGCCGCCTGCGCGACGAGGCTTACGTCGAGATCAGGAACCCCTGAGGCTCGTCGTCACGACGGGCGAGCCCGCCGGGGTCGGCCCCGAGATCTCGCTCGCCGCCGCATTCCTCGACTGGCCGTTCGAGCTCGTGTTCGCCGGCGACCCGTCGCTGCTCGCATCGCGCGCCCGGCTGCTCGGCCTCGCCCCGAAGCTCTCGGAATGGTCGCCCGGCGCCGCGCCGCTGCCGCATCGCGCAGGCACGATGCCGGTGCTGCCGGCGGCCCTCGCGCGCGAGGCCGCGCCCGGCCGACCCGACCCCGCGAACGCGCGCTACGTGCTCGCGACGCTCGATGCCGCCGCCGGGGGCTGCCTCGCCGGCCGCTTCGCCGCGATGGTCACGGCCCCGGTGCAGAAATCCGCGATCGCCGACGCCGGCATCCCCTTCCAGGGTCACACCGAATACCTCGCCGCCAGGTGTGAGGGCGC
>DASSUY010000106.1:0-2625 GCA_035706525.1 Steroidobacteraceae bacterium | reverse complement strand
AGCTACCGCGACGGCGTCGACTTCGAGCGCCGCGGCGTCAACCCGACGTTCGCCTGGCAGGCGGGCGATGCGACGCTCGTGCGGCTGTCGTACGAGTACTACGATTACGACCGCACTGCGGACCGCGGCCTGCCCTCGGAGGACGGGCGGCCGTTCGCGACGAGCGCCTCCACGTTCTTCGGCGACCCCGGGCTCAGCACGACCGACGCGACGGTGAACCTCGTGTCGGTGGTCGTCGACCACTCGTTCGAGCGCGCGCAGCTGCGCAATCGCACGGTCTACGGCGACTACGACAAGTTCTACCAGAACGTCTTCGCGGGCGGCGCCGTGGATTCCGCCACGGGGCTCGTCCCGCTCGCGGCCTACAACAACGCGCAGCGCCGGGAGAACCTCTTCAACCAGACCGACCTCACGTTCGCATTCGACACGGGCGCCGTCGGCCACGAGGTCCTCGCGGGGCTCGAGCTCGGCCGCCAGGTGACCGACAACTACCGCCAGACCGGCTACTTCAACGGGACCGACCTTTCGTTCCTCGTGCCGGCCGCCGACCCGACGGTGCAGGTGCCGGTCAGCTTCCGCCAGTCCGCGACGGACGCGGACAACCACGGCCGCGCGACCGTCGCCGCCGTCTACGTGCAGGACCAGGTCCGCCTCACGGAGAAGTGGCTCGCCGTCCTCGGCGTCCGCTACGACAGCTTCGACATGGACTTCACGAACCGCCGCACGGGCGAGCGCATCCGCACGTCCGACGACCCCGTCTCGCCGCGCGGCGGGCTCATCTACAAGCCGGTGGAGGACCTGTCGCTGTACGCGAGCTACAGCCAGACCTTCGTGCCGCGCGCGGGCGCGCAACTCGCCTCGCTGTCGCCGACGAACTCGGCCTTCGACCCGGAGGAGTTCGAGAACGTCGAAGTGGGCGCGAAATGGGATCTGCGGCCGGACCTCGCGCTCACCGCGGCCGTCTTCCAGCTCGACCGGACGAACGTCGTGATCCCCGATCCCGCGGACCCGACCCGCTCGATCCTCGTCGACGGGCAGCGCACGAAGGGCGTCGAGCTCGGGCTCAGCGGCCGCATCGGCGAGGCCTGGAGCATCCAGGGCGGCTATGCGTACCAGGACGGCGAGCTGACCGAGCGCCTCGGCGGCAATCGCCTCGCCCAGCTGCCGAGGCACGTCGCGTCCCTGTGGAACCGCTACGACTTCCGCGCCGACTGGGGCGTCGGGCTCGGCGTGATCTACCAGTCCGAGATGTTCGCCGCGGCCGACAACCTCGTGACGCTCGACGGATTCACCCGCGTCGACGCGGCGGTCTACTACACCCCGACCGAGCGGGTCCGGCTCCAGCTCAACGTCGAGAACCTGCTCGACGAGGACTACCACCCGAACGCCCACAACAACAACAACATCACGCCCGGGTCGCCGCTCGCGGTCCGGGCCGGGGTCACGCTGCAGTTCTGAGCGGCATCGGCGTCGGCATGTAGGACGGGGCCGCCGGCAGGCGGCCCTGTCCGCTTCCGGCGCGCGCGGTTATGATCGCGCCACCCCGACACCGCCATGGGAGTCCACTGGTGAACAAGAAGAACCTCGCGCGCCTCGCGGGCGCCCTGCCGCTCGCCTGCCTCGCCGCCGGAAATGCCGCCGCCGCCGATGAGACGACGGAATTCGAGCCGATCATCGTCACGGCGCAGAAGCGCGAGCAGAGCATCTACGAGGTCCCGGTCGCGATCAGCGCGTTCTCCGAGGAGACGATGCAGCGGCAGGGCATCACGGACCTCACGGACGTCGGCAAGTTCGTCCCGAACCTGAACGTCACGGGCTTCTCCGCGGGGCAGACCTCCTCGGTCAACCCGTTCATCCGCGGCATCGGGCTGCAGGACCACCTGATCACGACCGACCCGGGCGTCGGCGTGTACGTGGACGGCGTCTACCTCGGCCGCCAGGTCGGCCAGAACTGGAGCCTCGCGAACATCGAGCGCGTCGAGGTGCTGCGCGGCCCGCAGGGCACCCTCTACGGGCGGAACTCCATCGGCGGGGCGATCAACATCATCACGCGCAAGCCCGGCGACGAGGATGGCGGGCGGATCAGCCTCACCGCGGGCTCGCGCGGCCGGCTCAACGCGGACTTCTACGCGAACATGGCGTTCTCGGACCAGCTCGCGCTGTCCGCGACGGGCGCCTTCCAGCACCGCGACGGGCTCGGCCGGTTCCTGCAGATCGAGAACCCGCGCAAGGAAGTCGCCGAGATGGACGACGTCTCCGCGCGCGTCGCGCTCAAGTGGACGCCGAACGACCGCCTGTCCTTCCTGCTGGCGGCGGACGGCAACGACGGCGAGGGCGGCCTTCGGCCCTACGACACGCTGATCGACGAGGTGCCGAACGGCGGCGTGTTCCTCGCCGGCTACCGGAATTCCGACACGGCCGCGGATCCCTACGACAACAACACCGGCCAGGAGTCGCAGACGGTCGTGACGAACGAGGCCCAGGGCGTCTCGCTGACCGTCGACTACACGATCGCGGACAACATGCGGGCGAAGCTCCTCCTGAGCGACCGGCACTCGGAATACAGGGCGGGCCTGGACGACGACGGCTTCTTCGACGACTTCCTCAGCTTTCCCGAGCGCGGCG
>DASSUY010000105.1:0-5310 GCA_035706525.1 Steroidobacteraceae bacterium | reverse complement strand
CGATCCTGCCGAACGTCGCGCCCTCGAACGTCTACCCGACCAGCGACGGGCTCGTGCTGATCGCCGCGAACCAGGACACGGTCTTCCGCCGCCTCTGCGAGGCGATGGGGGAGCCCGCGCTCGCCCGCGACGAGCGCTACCTCACGCACCAGGCGCGCGGCGCGCGCCAGGCGGAGCTGGACGAGCGCATCGGCCGCTGGACCGCGACGCTCACGACGCAGCGCGTGCTCGCGCTCATGGAGGAGCACGGCGTCCCGGCGGGGCAGATCTACCGCGCGCCGGAGATGCTCGCGGACCCGCACTTCGCGGCGCGCGAGGCGATCGTGGCCGTGCCGCACCCGCAGTTCGGGACGCTCCGCATGCAGAACGCGGTGCCGAAGTTCTCGGAGACGCCCGCCGGCATCCGCCCGCCCGCGCCCGCGCTCGGCGAGCACAACGAGACCGTCTACCTCGGCCTCCTCGGCATGCCGCGCGAGCGCTTCGACGCGCTCGCGGCGGCCAAGGTCATCTGAACGAGTACTTGATGTCGAGGCCGTAGCTGCGGCCCGGCGAGTCGTGGATGAACGCGCCGCCGAACTCCGGCGCCACGATCGCCTCCTGCAGGTACTCCTCGTCGAGCAGGTTCCGGCTCCAGGCCGTCGCGCTCCAGCGCTCGCCGCGCAGCGTCAGGCGCGCGTTCATGACCTCGTAGGGATCGCGCTTCTGCTTCGAATAGTTGCCCTGGCCGAAGCCGAAGGCCGTCGGCAGGTTGGGCACGGTCTCGTCCTGCACCGGGTGGAACCAGGTCTCGCCGACGAAGGTGCCGTCGAGGCGCGCCACCAACTCGAGCCCGGAGCCGCCCATCGGCAGCGTCAGCTCGGCGCCGAGGTTGCCCGTGTACTCGGGGGCGTAGGGCAGGTTGTTGCCCGCCGTGTACGGGCGCACGTCGTAGCGGTCGATCTCCCCGTCCGTGTAGCCGTAGCCGCCGAACAGCGAGAAGTACTCGTTCGCGCGCCAGGTGAAGTCGAGCTCCGCGCCCTGGATCGTGACCTCGTCGAGGTTGGTCACGACGCGCAGGAGGCCGAAGGGCCCCGCCATGAAGTCGAAGAACTGCATGTCCTCGACGTCGGTGTGGAACAGCGCGCCGTTGATCGCGAGCCGGCGGTCGAGGAAGGTCGACTTGAAGCCGAGCTCCGCGGCCTTCGAGACCTCCTTGCGGTAGTCGTCATGCACCTCCGACAGGTTCCGCGTCGAGTCGGCCGTGCAGGCCGGCAGGCCCAGCGGCAGGGTGGCGAAGCCTGCGTCGAACGGCGTGCTGGGCCCGAGGCAGAGCCCGCCGTAGAAGACGTTGACCGTGGCCTCGCTGCCCGAGGAGTTGAAGCCCCCGCTCCTGAAGCCGTAGCCGTAGGAGGCGTAGAACGCGACGTCGTCGCTCGTCTTCCAGTTGAGCGAGAGCTTCGGCTGGAACTGCTCGTAGGTGCGCGAGCGGCTCGGGATGCCGTCGGTCGCGAAGGCCGGGTTCACCGTGTAGGCCGGGTTGATGAACGGCGTCGGCCCGTAGATCGCGGCGAAGAGCGGGGTCTGCGCGAGCGAGTCGGTCGGCCCCGTCGGCACGTTGTTGTCCACCTCGCGCTTCTCCGAGTCGTAGCGCAGCGCGAGCGCGATTTCGACGCCTTCCGTCATGTCGTAGGCGAGCTGGCCGAAGCCCGCGTACACCTTGCTGTCGAAGGTGTCGTCGTAGAGGAGGTCGGTCGGGTTCGGCCCGCTCGCCGGCACGAAGCCGCGCGCGAGGAAGTCCTGCTGGAGCGAGTCCCCCGTGTTGTCCGAGCCCTGCGACACGATGACGTGCCGCTCGATGTCCGCGAAGTAGACGCCCGCGACCCAGCGGAATCGCTGGTCGCCCGGCGAAGTGAGGCGCAGTTCGAGGCTCATGTCCTCCTGGTCGCGCTGCTGGTACTGGTAGCCGCCGCAGGTCGTCGGGCCGTAAGGCGGCTGGAAGGAGGAGGCATAGGGCGTGAAGCTCAGGATCGTCCCCGGCGGCGTGCCGTAGTTGAACGGCGGCGGCAGCGGCGTGTCGGCCGTGCGCGCGGCGAAGGACTCGGCGCAGGACGGCGTCAGCGCGTACAGGTAGAAAGCGTCGCTCGCGCCGTCCGTCAGGAAGAAGTTCGTCTGGTCGTTGTAGGCGAGCACGCTCGTGAACGTGCCGACGCCGACGTCCCAGTCGCCCTTGATGGAGAAGTTGAGGTTGTCCTGCTCGTTCTTCGGGATGATGTTGTTCGTGTAGAAGAAGTTGTGCTGGTTCGGGTCCTCGTCGAAGGGCGGGGCGCCGAAGATCGCGGCGGCCTCGAAGAACGACACCGCGGCGTTGAAGTTGATCGCGCCGGACTCGATGGTCGAGTACTTCGCCTTGACGTCGATCTCGCCGCTGCCCGCCTGGAAGGTGAGCCGGCCGATGGCGCCCGACTCCTCGAAGTAGTCGACGCAGTCGTCGCAGCCGAGCAGCGTGTTGTCCCACTGGCCGTCGGTGCTTCGCGTGTAGAGCGAGAGGCTGCCCTTCGTGGTCTCGCCGATCGGGCCGCCGAGGTAGAGGTTCCCCTTGTAGCTGTTGTCGCTGCCGTAGCCCGCGCCGACCTCGAAGGCGGCGCTTTCGGGGGGCTTCCGCGTCGTCATGATGATGGCGCCGGCGAGGGCGTTCCGGCCGTAGAGCGCGCCCTGCGGGCCCTTCAGCACCTCGATCTGCGTGACGTCGTTCAGCTCCTGGTTGAGCGCGTTCGGGTTCGTCTGCAGCACGCCGTCGACGACCAGCGCGAAGTTCGTCTCCGCGTCGCGGCCGGTGTTGATGCCGCGGATCACGACCTGCATGTCGCCCGCTTCCGCGGTCTGCACCTGCGAGACGTTCGGCGTCAGCGCGATGAAGTCCTGCGGCCGCTCGATGCCGGCCGAGACGATCTGCGCGTCCGTGAACGCCTGCACCGTCGCGGGGACGTCCTCGATGCGCTCGGCGCGCTGGCGCGCCGTGACGACGACTTCGGGCAGGGCGCTCGGGTCGGCCGGAGCGGTCTGGGCGGGGGCCTGGGCGGCGGTGAGCACCGCCGTGATCGCGAGGCCGAGGGTGGTGGTCTCTCGAATGCGCAGCGGCATGGTTCCCCCTGTCGTTGTATACAAAGCGGGCGCCCGAATCATACGCCCGGCCAGAATGGAGCCGCAATATCAGGGGTCCGGCGCGGCTTGTATACACAAAGTGCGGGCTGCGGCCGCCGCCGCCCGATAGACTGAGGGCTGCCCATGGCCCCGCGGACGCTGTTCGAAAAGATCTGGCAGGCCCACGAGGTCGTCGCCGAGACGGCCGAAACACCCGCGATCCTCGCGATCGACCTGCACCTGACCCACGAGGTGACCTCGCCGCAGGCCTTCGCGCAGCTGGCCGCGCGAGGCCTTCGCGTCAGGCGCCCGGACCGCACGCTCGCGACGATCGACCACGCCGTGCCGACGGATGCGGCCCAGGTCTTCGGCGGCGTGCCGATCCGCCTCGAGTCGGCGGCGCGGCAGATCTCGGCGATGGAGAAGAACGCCCGCGCTTACGGCGTCGAGCTGCTCGGCCTTCGCGACGCCCGGCGCGGCATCGTGCACGTGATCGGACCCGAGCTCGGGCTCACGCAGCCCGGCATGACGATCGTCTGCGGCGACAGCCACACGAGCACGCACGGCGCCTTCGGCGCGCTCGCCTTCGGCATCGGCACGACCGAGGTCGCGCACGTCCTCGCGACCCAGTGCCTGCTGCAGCGCAAGCCCCGGACGCTCGCGGTCACGGTGGAGGGCAGGCTCGCCCCGGGCGTCGTCGCGAAGGACCTCGTGCTCGCGATCGTCGGCCGCCTCGGCGTCGCCGGCGGCAGCGGGCAGGTCATCGAGTACCGCGGCGCCGCGATCCGCGCGCTCTCGATGGAGGAGCGCATGACGGTCTGCAACATGTCGATCGAGGCGGGCGCGCGGGCCGGCATGGTCGCGCCGGACGAGACGACCTTCGCCTGGCTCCGCGGCCGCCCGCGAGCGCCGGCCGGTGCGGACTTCGAGCGGGCGGTCGAGCGTTGGCGCGCGTTCGTGGGCGACCCCGGCGCGACGTTCGACCGGGAAGTGGTGCTGGATGCGTCGGTGGTCGAGCCGATGATCAGCTACGGCACGAACCCGGGCATGGTGATGCCGGTCGGCGGGCGGATTCCTCCGGTGGGCGACGCGGCATTCGAGCGGGCGCTCGCGTACATGGGGCTTTCGCCCGGCGAGCGGCTCGCCGGCAAGCCGGTGCAGCTCGTCTTCATCGGCAGCTGCACGAACGCGCGTCTGCCCGACCTTCGCGCCGCCGCAGCCGTGCTGCGCGGGCGACGGGTGGCGAGAGGCTTGCGCATGCTGGTCGTGCCGGGCTCTCAGGCGGTCAAGCACGACGCGGAGGCGGAAGGACTCGACCGCGTGTTCCTCGAGGCGGGCGCCGAGTGGCGCGAGTCCGGCTGCTCGATGTGCGTCGGCATCAACGGCGACATCGCCGCGCCCGGCGAGTACGTCGTGAGCACGAGCAACCGCAATTTCGAGGGGCGGCAGGGGCCGGGCGTCCGGACGCTGCTCGCGAGCCCCGCGACCGCGGCCGCCGCGGCCGTGACGGGCGTCGTCACCGATCCGCGCGAGGTGCTCGGCTGATGGCTATCGAGCCCCTGCGCCTGTTGCGATCCCGGACCGTCGTCCTGCCGCAGGCGGACATCGACACGGACCAGATCTTCCCCGCGCGCTTCCTGACGACGACGGGGGGCAGCGGCTTCGCCGACATGCTGTTCGCGGACTGGCGCTTCGACGCGGCCGGGCAGCCGCGGCGGGAGTTCCCGCTGAACCGGCCCGAGGCGGCGGGCTGCCGGGTGCTGGTCGCGGGGCCGAACTTCGGCTGCGGGTCCTCGCGCGAGCACGCGGCCTGGGCGCTGCGGGACTTCGGCATCCGCGCCGTGGTCAGCACCTCGATCGCCGACATCTTCTTCGCGAACGCGATCAAGAACGGGGTGGTGCCGGCGCGGGTGGAGGCGGGCGCCGCGGAATGGCTCCTGGCCCATCCCGGGGCGGAGGTCGAGGTGGACGTGGAGGCGGGGGTGTTGCGGCTGCCGGACGGGCGGGCCGTGCCGTTTCCCATCGATCCCTTCGCCCGGCACTGCCTGATGAACGGCATCGACGAGCTGGGGTTCCTGCTGGGGAAGCTGCCGGCGATCGAGGCGTGGGGGCGATAAAGGGGACGCTCACCTTTTCCGTAAAAGGGGACGTTCACCTTTTCCGGGTTCGCCGTCCGGTAGCGCCGTCTGG
>DASSUY010000104.1:0-5171 GCA_035706525.1 Steroidobacteraceae bacterium | reverse complement strand
GGGCGTGCGGAAATCGACGGGCGTCACCATCGTCACGAGGTTGCGCACGCGCTCGGGATGCAGCGCCGCGTGGCAGATCGAGAGCGTGCCGCCCTGGCAGACGCCGAGCAGGTTCACGCCGGGCACGCCGCGCGCCGCGCGCACGTGGTCGAGGCAGGCGCCGAGGTAGCGGTTCACGTAGTCGTCCAGCGAGAGCCCGCGGTCGCCGGCGTCCGGATAGCCCCAGTCGACGAGCCAGACGTCCAGCCCGCGCGCGAGCAGCCCGCGGATCAGCGACCGGTCCGGCTGCAGGTCGAGCATCGTCGGCCGGTTGACCAGCGCATAGCAGATGACGAGCGGCGCAAGTCCCGCGTCCTTCGCGGTCGGCGCGTAGTGCCAGAGCACCGTCTTGTCGATGCGGAAGGCCTCGGAGCGCGTCGCATGCTGTTCGGCGCCGACGTCGAGCGCCGCGAATTGCTGGCCGGCGAGCGCCATGCGGCGGGAGAACTCCGCCATCTCGAGCGCGACGGCCGCGGGATCGAGCGCGAGTCGCGTCATGGGCGGGCGGTGGCGCCGAGCGCCGCGAGCGCCGACAGGTACTCCGCCTGGGCCTCCGCGAATTCCTCGCGCCCGGCGCCCGCCTGCCAGGCGGCGTCCCCGCATTCCACCCAGAGGGCGTGCAGGGCGGCGAGCGAGGTGATCGGGGGCGCGCCGCCCGGGGCCTCATCCGCGAGGCGGCTCGAGAGTCGCGCGAAGGCGTCGCTTGCGATGTCCGCGCCGAGGCTCGCGAGCCGCTCGCCTGCGCGGACGAGTCTCTGGCCCGCCGCCCCGGCGGCCGCGCGCGGCGGCAGGCCCGGATCCCGCCCCGCCGGCGCGAAAGCCTGCTGGTAGGCCGCGAGCAGCGGCGAACGCCAGGCCTCGGCCCCCGCCCACATGCCGGCCGGGCCTGCCGTGAAACCGGCGGCCAGCGCCCCCAGTTGCTGCGTGTAAGCGGTCAATGTGCGGCGCACAAAATCGGGGTCGCCGAAAGGGTTATCCGCAGTCATCCGATTGCCATATAACTACTGGATTTTCAAGACATTATATTCGGGTAATGGCGTCAGCGGCGCGCTGTGACGGATTTCCTCTTGCAGTGCAACATCAAAGGCCCTACAATACTCCCCATCGCGGACATGCCCCCACGAATTCAAGGATGCCAGAAATGAACAACCCGACTTTCAATTTCGACGCGCTGATCGACGCCGGCAAGAAGGCCTGGGCGCCTGTCGTCAAGCTCAACGAGCTCTCGACCGCCGCCTTCGAGCGCATCGCGCGCCAGCAGTACGCCTTCGCGGGTGAAGTGCTCGAGTTCTCGCTGCAGAACCTGCAGCTGGCCGGCACCGCGCGCGACTTCAACGACCTGACCTCGCGCCAGATCGAGCTGTCCACGCAGTTCGCGGAGCGCGCCACGCAGCGTTCGCAGGAACTGGTCAAGCTCTCCTCGGAGCACCAGGCCCAGCTGACGAAGTGGTTCGACCAGAACGTTTCCGAGTCCGCCAAGGCCGCCAAGAAGGCCGCCTGACGGGTTCAACCCTCCCCCCTCGGGACGGCGCGCCATCAGGCCGCCGTCCTTTTTTTTCGCCTAAGTGCCCGAATATGTTCATGCCGCAGCGCGTTAACGCAGCGCGGCATGATCCGGTAAACTTTCCGCATGACCCGCGAACGGCTCATCAAGAAGTACGCCAACCGGCGGCTCTATGACGCCTCGATCAGCAAGCACGTCACGCTCGAGGACATCCGGGACCTCATCGTCCGCGGCGAGAAGATCCGCGTCGTCGAGGACAAGACGGGCGAGGACATCACCCGCCTGATCCTCCTGCAGGTGATCGCCGAGCAGGAGCAGTTCGGCAAGCCGATCCTGACCACCCAGCTGCTCGAGTCCATCATCCGCTACTACGGCGGGCCGATGCAGGACTTCATGTCCGGCTACCTCGAGCAGAGCGTCGCCGCCTTCATGCGGCAGCAGGAATCCGTGCAGCAGCAGATCTCCCAGGTGCTGACGAGCGCGCCTCCGCCGATGAACGCGATGGCGGAACTGACCCGGCAGAACATGGAAATGTGGAACCGCATGCAGGAAGGCATGCTGCAGATGCTCGTCCCCGCGCGGAAGCCGCGCGAGGCGGCCGAGGCCGACGACGAGCCCGCCGACTCCGAGGGAACGAACTCCTAGCCGCCCGCCTGCCGCGCGTGCTCCCAGGCGAGCATCGCGCGCTTGCGCTCGGCGCCCCAGTGATAGCCTCCCAGCGCCCCGTCCCGGCGCAGCACGCGGTGGCAGGGAATCAGCCACGCGACGGGATTCGCGCCGACGGCCTGGCCGACCGCCCGCGCGGCGCCCGGCTTGCCGATCGCCGCGGCGAGCTCGCCATAATTCGTCACGCCGCGCGAGCCGAGGTCGAGCAGCGCGCGCCAGACCTGCACCTGGAAATTCGTGCCGACCGGCGCGAGCACGATGCGGCCGGCGCGCTCCGCGAAGGCCTGGCGCGCGATGCGCGCGGCGGCCGCGTCGTCCCGCGTGAGCCTCGCCGCGGGCCAGCGCGAGGAAAGTTCCGCCACGGCGCGGGCGTCGCTGCCGTCCACGAACGCGAGCCAGGCGATGCCCCGGTCCGACGTGGCCACGTGGATGCGGCCGAACGGCGACTCCGCGAATCCGTGGGTGAGCGCGAGCCCCGCGCCCCCCGCCTTGTACTCGCCGGGCGTCACGGCCTCGAACTGCACGAACAGGTCGTGCAGCCGGCCTCCGCCGGAGAGGCCGGCGGCCCAGGCGGCGCTCAGCACGGAGCCGCGCGCGTCGAGTTCGCGCTTCGCCGCGTCCAGGGCGAGCGTCCTCAGGTAGCGCGTCGGCGAGAGGCCCGCCCAGCGGCGGAATTCCCGCGAGAAGTGGAAGACGGACAGGCCCGCGACGCGCGCGAGCTCGTCGAGGTTGGGGCGGGCGTCGGCGTGGCGGTCGATGTGCTCGAGCACCTTGCCGATACGCCGGTAGCTGGCTGATTCGTTCATGGGGGCAAGAGTGGGCGCGGCGCGCCGGCGCGGCAACCCGGATTTTGCTCAGCCTGAGCCGCCCCCGCGGCGCTTGCCCAGGAAGTCCGAGGCCGAGACGCGGCCGCGCTCGTCGAAAGGAATCGTGCGCAGCATGCCGACCTTGGTCGAGAGCTTGCCCTTCAGCCGGTACTCGATTTCCCCGGACTTCCCTTCGCCCGCGATCCGCAGGAGCGCGTTCATCGCGTTCGCCGTGACGTTCATGTCGAACTCGGCCTCGCCGCCCGCGGGCACGACGAACTGCCGCGCGGACACGCCGTGCGCGAACGGCTCGCCGGCGACTTCCATGTCGACGTCGAGGCCGTTCACGGGCAGCTCGATCGAATTCGGGTTCCGCACCTTGAGGCGCACGGTGAGCTTCTGCTCGAACACCGAGGCCTGGGCCGCCTGCACGCCGACGAAGCTCACCTCCGGCGTCTCGAGGTTCGTCGGCAGGCTCGCGCAGCCGGCGAGAGCGAGAAGCGCGGCACATGCGGGCGCCAGGGCCTTCTTCATGAGCCGACCCTGCCACAACTGGCGAGGGGCGCAAGCCGAGGGCTTGACTATTACGAACTGAGTAGTACTATTGACTCCATAGTGGTATCTACTGGATAAGCCTCCGTGAGTGCCGATACCAGGCCCGAGCCCGATCGCGAACCCGTTGATCGGGAAAAGCTTTCCCAGAAATTTCAGCGCGAGCTGAACGCCGGCCTCGTTGGCCTCGTCCTGCTCGCCGTGCTCGACCAGGCCGAAGAGGACCTCTACGGCTACCAGATCGCCAAGCGCCTGCAGGATCTCGCCGAGGGCAATGCCCCGGTGAAGCAGGGCGCGCTCTATCCCGTGTTGCGCCAGCTCTCGGCCAACGGCCTGCTGGCGAGCCGCATTGTCCCGTCTTACGCTGGCCCGCCGCGCCGCTACTACCGGATCACGGCTCCGGGGCGCGCGGCCCTCGCGGAGTGGCGGGACATCTGGCGCAGCACGCGCAATTTCGTCGACGGGTTTACGGAAGCGAACGGAGCCTCCCCATGAACGACAAGTCCGCCCCCCGCTCCATCGAGCAATACCTCGCTGCCCTGCGCGCCGCGCTCGCGGGCGAGGATCCGGCGCTGATCCAGGACGCCCTCTACGACGCGGAGGAATACCTGCGTGCGGAGGTCGCCGCCAATCCGGGGCGGAGCGAGAGCGACACGCTCGAGCTGATCTCGAGCACCTATGGCGCGCCCGGGGAAGTCGCCGAAGCCTATCGCACGACCGAGAAGCAGCTGCGCAGCGCCCTCGCGCCGCCGCCCCGCCAGCCGGCGCGCACGGCTTTCGGCCGCTTCTTCTCCGTCTACGGCGACTCGCGCACCTGGACCGCGCTCTTCTACATGCTTCTCTCGCTCGTGACCGGCGTGTTCTACTTCACGACGACCGTCACGGGCCTTTCGATGTCCGCGAGCCTCATCATCCTGATCATCGGCATTCCGGTCTTCCTGCTCTTCGTGGGATTCACGCGGGTGCTCGCGCTCGCCGAGGGCCGCCTGGTCGAGGGGCTGCTCGGCACGCGGATGCCGCGCCGGCCGCTCTACCCCGCCAAGGGCGTCCCCGTGTTCGAGCGCATCAAGCAGATGCTCGCCGACCGCCGCACCTGGACCACCATGTTCTACTTCCTGCTGATGCTGCCGCTCGGCATCTTCTACTTCGTGGTCGCGGTCACCGGCATCACCGTGAGCCTCGGGCTCGTCGCCGGCTCGATCGCCGCGGTGCTGTACGAGACGGGCGTGGGCGGCGGCAGCTTCAGCATCGACGACCAGCTGATCTACCACGGCCCCTCCCTGCTCGCCGCGCCCTTCCTGCTGGTCGGCGGCGTGCTGCTGCTGACCCTCGTGATGCACCTCATCCGCGCGATCGGCCGCGGCCACGGGGTGCTCGCGAAGAACCTCCTCGTCGCGCGGGACGAGGCGCCGGCCTGACCGGGCGAGTGCCGCACGCCCTCCTCCTCTGGCTTCTGGGCGCCGGCGCCGCGGCGGAGACGCCGCCGACGCCGCGCTGCCTGCCGGCACAGGACGGGTTCCTCGCGATGCGCCTGCGCGGCAGCATCGAGCGGGACGTCCGCTGGGCGGAGCCGGAACTCGCCTGCACCGGCATGCCGCGCCCCG
>DASSUY010000103.1:0-6468 GCA_035706525.1 Steroidobacteraceae bacterium | reverse complement strand
CGGTCAACGTCCGCTACATGACCGACGACTGGGGCATCGACTCCGAGACGGTGGAGGCGCGCTACCGCTGGAACATCGACGACCGCAACTACCTCGAGCCGCAGCTGCGCTGGTACACGCAGGGCGCGGCGGACTTCTACCGCACGGCGCTCTTCGACGGCGAGGCCCTGCCGCGCTACGCCTCGGCGGACTACCGCCTGGCGGACCTGGACGCCTGGACGGCGGGGGCCAAGTACGGCCATCGCACGGATCGCGGCGAGTTCTCGGTGCGACTGGCGTACTATCGCCAGGAGGCCAACCCCTCGCCCGGCGTCGCAGTCGGCGACCTCGCCGGGTTCGACCTCGTGCCGCCGCTCACCGCCGTGATCGCGCAATTTGGGTACAAGTTCCGGCTATAGGTTGACCCGCGACGGCGGCACCTGGCGCGCCGTCTTCGAATCCATGGGCAGCCCCTGCGAGCTGCTCGTCGAGCATGAGAGCGAGGCGATGGCGAGGCGCATCGCGTACCTCGCGCGCGACGAGGCCGGCCGCATCGACCGCCTCTACAGCCGCTACCGGCCCGACAGCATCGTCACGATGCTGAACGCCTCGAACGGCAGCCGCCGCCGCGTGGACGATGAGACCGCGAAGCTGCTCGAGTACGGCGCGGCGCTCTGGCGCATGAGCGAGGGCCGCTTCGACCTGACCTCGGGCGTCCTGCGCGAGGCCTGGAGCTTCGACGAGGGGCCGGTGCACGCGGATCCGTCGCGCATCGAGGCGCTGATGGCGCGCGTCGGCTGGCAGCGCGTCACCTGGGACGCGCCGTGGTTGACGCTGCCCGCCGGCATGGAGATCGACCTCGGCGGCATCGGCAAGGAGTACGCGGTGGACCGCGTCGCGGACATCGCCGCGGGGCTCACCGACGCGCCGGTGCTCGTGAACTTCGGCGGCGACCTGCGCTGCGTCGGCGGCAAGCCCGCGGGCGGCGCCTGGCGCATCGGCGTCGAGTCGGTGGAGCAGGCGGGCGCGGCCGTGAAGCTCGTCGAGCTCTCGGCCGGCGCGCTCGCGACCAGCGGCGACGCGAAGCGCCACGTCGAGATCGACGGCGTCCGCTACGGCCACATCTTCGATGCGCGCACCGGCTGGCCCCCGCCCGGCGCGCCGCGCTCCGTCACCGTCGCGGCCGACACCTGCACGCAGGCGGGCAGCTACTCGACGCTCGCGATGCTGCAGGGGGAGGGCGCGGAAGCCTTCCTCGAGGCGGAAGGCGTCCGCTACTGGGTCCTGCGTTGAAAGGAGCTAAAAGGGGACGCTCACCTTTAATGGTACGGGCCCCATTAAAGGTGAACGTCCCCTTTTCAGCTCATTAAAGGTGAGCGTCCCCTTTTCAGCCCTTTAAAGCTGCGCGCTCGGCGTCGAGCGCGAGATCGCCAGCTCCTCCTCGTTCATGTCGGCCGGGATGTCCGAGAAGAGCGGCGTGCTGAGATACCGCTCCGCCGTGTCCGGCAGCATCGCGAGGATGTTCGCGCCCTTCTCCGCCTCGGCGGCGATCTTCAGCGCTCCGGCAAACGTGCCGCCCGAGGTGATGCCGACGAAGATGCCTTCCTTCGCGGCCAGCTCGCGGCTGCAGCGCAGCGCGTCGGCGCCGGGGATCTGGTACAGCTTGTCCACCAGCTTCATGTCCACCGCATCGCCGGTGAGCTTCGGGATGAAGTCCGGCGTCCAGCCCTGCATCGGGTGCGGCTTGAACGACGGGTGCGGCGCGGCGGGCGTGCCGTCGGCGTTCCGCTTCTGCTCGATGCCGCTGCCGAGGAGCGGCGCATCGGCCGGCTCGCAGACGACGACCTTCGTCTGTGGGCTCTCCTTGCGCAGCACGCGCGCGACGCCCTTGAGCGTGCCGCCCGTGCCGTAGCCCGTCACCCAGTAGTCGAGCTTCTCGCCCTCGAAGGCCTTGAGGATCTCCACCGCGGTCGTGCGCGAGTGGAAGTCGGGATTCGCCTCGTTCTCGAACTGCCGCGTCCAGAACCAGCCGTGCTTGTCGACGAGCTCCAGCGTCTTCTTGATCATGCCGACCGCGCGCTCCGCCGCCGGCGTGATGACGACCTTCGCGCCGAGGAAGCGCATGAGGCGCCGCCGCTCCACGCTGAACGGCTCCGCCATCGTCAGCACGCAGGGATAACCGCGCGCCGCGCAGACCATCGCGAGGCCGATGCCGGTGTTGCCGCTCGTCGCCTCGATGACCGTCTGCCCGGGCTTCAGCTCGCCCGATCTCTCGGCCGCCTCGATCACCGCGAGCGCGAGCCGGTCCTTGACCGACCCGAGCGGGTTGAAGGCTTCCATCTTCACGTAGAGGTTGACGCCCTTGGGCGCCAGCCGGTTGATCTTGACCACCGGGGTGTTGCCCACGGTCTCGAGGATGTTCGCAAATCGCTTCGCCATCGGAATAACTCTCCAGAGCAGGGTCTGACCGAGCCGGCATCCTAGGCCGAATCCGGGCCTTGCGGCACGGCCTTTTTTTTTGAAAAGAGGCCCGCGGCCTTTTACAGTGCCGGGGCGCCCCATCGCGGGGCATTGCCGGACCCGAAGGAAAAAGCCCCATGTCCCGAGTCACCCGCCGCGATTTCGTCACGACTTCCGCCGCCGCCACCGCCGCGCTCTGGGCCGCCGCCCAGGCGGGCCCTGCCGCCGCCGTCGGCCGCGACGCCCGCAACCGCATCTACCGCGTGATCGAGTCGCGGCACGACGAGACGATCGCCCGCCTCCAGCAGTGGATCGCCCAGCCCTCGATCGCCGCCGAGAACATCGGCATGGCGGAGGGCGCGGAGCTCATGAAGAAGCTCGCCCTCGACGCGGGCTTCCAGCACGCCGAGATCATCCCGACCAAGGGCCACCCCGGCGTCTTCGCGACGCTCGACGCCGGCGCGCCGAAGACGCTCGGCCTCTACTTCATGTACGACGTGAAGCAGGCGGACCCGGCGGAGTGGAGCTCGCCGCCCTGGGAGGCGAAGCTCCTCGACAAGCCCGGCTTCGGCAAGATCCTGATGGGCCGCGCGGCGACCAACCAGAAGGGGCCGCAGGCCGGCTTCCTCGCCGCGCTGCACGCGATCCGCGCGGCCGGCGGCAAGCTCCCGGTCAACCTCGTGCTGGTCGCGGAGGGCGAGGAGGAGATCGGCTCGCCGAACTTCGAGCAGATCGTGCTCGAGACGCCGCAGGTGCGCGCCGCGCTCGAGAAGACGATCGGCATCTTCATGCCGAGCCACAGCGAGGAAGTCGACGGCAGCATCACGATCTCGCTCGGCTCGAAAGGCGACATCGAGTTCGACCTGGTCGCGAGCGGCGCGGCCTGGGGGCGCGGGCCGGCGCGCGACGTGCACTCGAGCGTCGCCGCGCAGCTCGACCAGCCGGCGTGGCGGCTCGTGCAGGCGCTCAACACCTTCGTCACGGAGAACGGCGATCCCGCGATCGACGGCCTGTTCGACAACGTGCGCCCGCTCACCGCGGATGAGGAGGCGATGCTCGACGTGATCGCCGCGCGCGTGGACGAGAAGGCGCTGCTCGACAGCATGGGCGCGAAGGTCTGGGCGCGCGACGCGAACTGGCGGCAGGCGCTCGAGGATTACGTGTCGCGGCCGACGGTCACGATCGAGGGACTCGTCGGCGGCTACACGGGCCCCGGCGGCAAGACGATCATGCCGACGAAGATGACCGCGAAGATCGACATGCGCCTCGTGCCGGACATGACGGCCGCGGACACGTACAAGAAGGTGCGCGCGCACCTCGACAAGCGCGGCTTCAAGGACATCGCAATCGTGCAGAACGGCGGCGTGAACGAGGTCAGCTCGACGCCGGCGGACTCGCTGATGATCCAGGCGCAGCGGCGCGTGTACGCGGCTTACGGCATCGACGCGATGCTGATGCCGCGCATGGGCGGGTCGTGGCCGGGTTCGGTGTTCACGGGCGATCCTTTGAGGCTGCCCGCGGGCCATTTCGGCCTCGGCTACGGCGACGGCGCGCACGCGCCGGACGAGTTCTGCCTGATCGAGTCGACCAACCCGAAGCTGCACGGGATGGACGACTTCGTGCGGTCCTGCGTGGACTTCCTGTTCGAGGTGGGGAAGACGTAAAAGGGGACGCTCACCTTTTTGCAAAAGTGGCAGGCACTCTTAAAGGTGGCTGTGCCCTTTGCAAAAAGGTGAGCGTCCCCTTTTACGTCGGCCCGAGCCCCTCCGCTCGCCGCACCAGCTCCCAGAACACGAGCACGGCCATCACGAGCACGGCGACCCAGCCGACCGTGAACGTATGCCGCCGCGGCGGTACCGCGTTGATGCTGAGGTGGATGCCGGCGTGGACGATGCGGCTCAGCACGAATGCCGTCGCGGCGGCGACCGCGACGCCGTGCACGGAGTCGAGCAGCCAGAGCATGATCGCGAGCACGTAGAACAGCACCGGCAACTCGAACTGGTTGCGGATGTTGTTGTTCACCTGGATCACGTAGTCCGGCCAGGCGTCGTCGCGCAGCGCCACGCGCGTGCGGTCGACGCGGCCTTCGGCGACGGCGCGCTTCTTGACCTGCAGCAGCCGCAGGTAGACGAACAGGGTCAGGAAGACCTGGAAGATGACCGGGACGAAGATCCAGTCGCGGCTCATGCGGGGATTCTAGCCGGAAAAGGGGACAGCCACCTTTAAACGTGCCTGCCACCTCTGGGTCGCGAAAAGGTGAGCGTCCCCTTTAATTCTGCTGCCGCCTCGCCGCGTCCCACAACTCGCCCACGGGATCCCGCCCCGGCACGTACTCCTCGCGCAGGAAGTCGAACGGCTCGAGCTCGCGCGCCAGCGCCTCGACGGTCGCCTCCAGCGCCGGGCTCTGCTCGTCCAGCGCGAGCGCCTCGATCGCCTGCATGCCCTCCGGCGGCAGGTGCGCCTGGAACCGCACCCACGCATCCAGCACCTCGCCCCAGCGCCGCGAGTAGGGCGGCACGATGAACGTCCGCCCGCGCAGGCAGCGCTCGCCGACGTCGCCGATCACGAGGCCGTGCGGCACCGGGATCGCGAACTGCCGGAACCCCTGCGCCATCGACAGCACGCGCACAACCGCCGCGTGCATCGCGGCCTCGCGCAGCTCCGACTGCATCGCGAGCCAGTCCGCGTCGCGCAGCCGCTGGTGCCCGCGCGCGAGCACGTGCTTCGACACCGTGATCCACGGCCAGCGCTGCAGCTGCGCGCGCTGCTTGACGCCAAGGCGGAGGCTCAGGCAGCAGACCGCGATCGACTCCTGGTCCACGACCGGCACGAGCCAGCTCGCGTACGTGCCGCGGCGGTCCCGCCAGGCGCGCCGCGCCCAGGCCGTCGCGCCGTAGCCCGCGTCGATCTTCGCGATCAGCCGCCGCGCACCTTTGGTGGTCCGGATCCGGTCGGAGGCGTCGAAGTGGGCGAACGCCCCGTCGTTGGCCCGGCGGCAGCGCTCGCGCAGCTGCCGGATGTCGTGCCGGGCGAGCCCGTGGGCGTGGATGTCGCTGAAATCGCTGGGGACCAGGGCCCGGAGGCGCGCGGTGTTGTCAGTCATGGGGGCCATCCTCCGCCGTTCCGCCCGCGCAATCGGTGACCTGCTGCAGGATCCTGAGCCAGGCGCGCAGCTGGAACTGCAGGTGGGCCTCCGTGACCCCGCCGGCGACCACGATCGACTGGACGACCGTCAGGCTGCCGTCGGCCTCGAGGCTGATGTGGCCCTGGGCGTGCAGGGGGGCGACCGCCTCGAGCACGGCGGCGGCGTCCGGGGGGCTCAGGCGGAAGCTCGCCGTCAGCCACAGCGCCCGGTACTCGCGCGCCTCCGAGAAAAGGGGACGCTCACCTTTTCTGGCAAGGCGGCTTTTGCGGGCAGCCACCCTTGAAGGTGCCTGCCCCCTTTGCAGAAAAGGTGAGCGTCCCCTTTTCTCCGTGCTCTCGAAGTAGGGGACGGCGTCGAAGCGGGGCTCGGCGCTCGTCCGCCAGCCGGGGCCGCCGGTCAGGGAGCGGTCGATGCGCTCGGCGGCGAGGCCCTCGAGCCGCAGAAGCCGCCCGACGTCGTCAAAGCTGAGCGCGTGGAGGATCGGCTCGACGGCGATGCTCGGGCAGGCGTCCAGGGTGTTCTCGCTGAAGGGTTCGGTGGTGACCCGAACGTACAGCTTCCGCGAGCAGCGGCATTTGAACCCGATCGAATAACCGGCAGATTCCGACGAATGCATTTTTCTGTCCCCTGCGCGGATCGAAGTGCCCGCGTCGGGGGACAGGTTGCGGCGGGCGCAGGGTCAGGGCGCGACCCCGGGGTTATGGCAAATAAAGGGGACGCTCACCTTTTTCGCGTGCAGCCCCGTAGACGCATGCGCTTGGCGAGGAAAGCCGAGCGTCGGCTTTTCTCGGCGGCGAGGGACGGGGGTTTTGGGCGTTTTGGCCGTCACGCGTGACGCGAATGCAAATGGGGGCGAATGCAGCCACTCCGCCGGGGTTTTGTAT